>NZ_JBIWBA010000033.1:0-26865 GCF_044760715.1 Lysinibacillus sp. NPDC098008 | reverse complement strand
ATATGAACGCAGGACAAAATCTGAAAAACGAAGCGATAAGGCTTCTAACCGTAGGGACTACGGGGATAGCCTAATCCATAACTGGCGGTGACGCTGGTGTTCTTAGGAATCCCCTACTTCAATAACTAAGTGGGGGTAGTTCAAAGTTATGATAAAAGATATGTATCAGCATTACATCAAAAAGATTGCATAAATATAGATAATTTACTTTTGAGGCACTTTCTTTTTTCTGTTATACTAGATAGGATAACATGAAATCTGAACGGTTAGGAGAGAATCCCTTTGAGCAAAGTCTATGTATTTGACCATCCACTAATCCAGCATAAATTAACGTATATCCGTGACAAAAATACAGGAACAAAAGAATTTCGTGAGCTAGTAGACGAGGTAGCAACATTGATGGCATTTGAAATTACACGCGATATGCCAGTAGAAGAAATTGAGATTGAAACACCTGTCACAGTAGCAAAAACAAAGGTGCTTTCTGGTAAGAAGCTTGCAATTGTGCCAATTTTACGTGCAGGTATTGGCATGGTAGATGGCGTCTTAAAGCTTATTCCAGCGGCTAAAGTTGGTCATATTGGTCTTTATCGTGACCCAGCAACATTAAAACCAATTGAATACTATGCGAAGCTTCCAGCAGATGTTGAAGAGCGTGATTTTATTATAGTAGACCCAATGCTTGCAACAGGTGGCTCAGCAGTAGAAGCGATTCATTCCTTGAAAAAACGCGGTGCAAAAAATATTAAATTTATGTGTTTAATCGCTGCGCCAGAGGGTGTAAAAGCAATTCAAGAGGAGCATGCTGATGTTGATATTTATATTGCAGCGCTTGATGAAAAATTAAACGATCATGGCTATATTGTGCCTGGCTTAGGCGATGCAGGCGATCGTCTATTTGGTACAAAATAATAGGTAACATCAAGTATGTTGATGATGCAAATTCTAGGTATTCTCTATAAAATAAAGCTTCATTAGCAAGTCTAAGAAACATGTTACTGACAAAGAGCGTCCTTCAATTTTGAAGGGCGCTTCATAGTATGGCTAGGAAATCCTCTTTGAATAAATTACAGTAAGAAGAGGCATACCTTCCATACAATTATAAAAAGGATGGTGCAATTCGTTTTGACAAAAAGATGGAAAGTAATGACGATTTTCGGAACAAGACCAGAAGCAATTAAAATGGCTCCGCTTGTACTAGAACTACAAAAACACCCTGAGCAAATTGAATCTATCGTAACGGTAACAGCACAGCATCGCCAAATGCTAGATCAAGTGCTAGAAACATTTCATATCACACCAAACTATGACTTAAATATTATGAAAGATCGTCAAACATTAATTGATGTAACAACAAATGCATTACAAGGCTTAGATAGGGTAATGAAAGAGGCACAACCAGATATTGTATTAGTACATGGTGATACAACGACAACATTTATTGCCAGCTTAGCAGCCTTTTATAATCAGATTGCTATAGGGCATGTAGAGGCGGGACTGCGTACATGGAATAAATACTCTCCTTATCCAGAGGAAATGAATCGCCAATTAACAGGTGTCATGGCTGATTTACATTTTGCGCCAACAGAAGTATCCAAGAAAAACTTGCTAGATGAAAATAAAAATCCAACAACAATTTTTGTGACAGGTAATACAGCAATTGATGCATTAGCAACAACTGTTAGTGAGCATTATACACATCCTGTACTAGAGAAAATTGGCGATGATCGTATGATTTTATTAACAGCGCATCGCCGTGAAAATCTTGGTGAGCCAATGCGTCATATGTTTAAAGCGATTACAAGAATATTAGCTGAACATAAGGATGTACAGGTCGTATATCCAGTGCATATGAATCCAGCGGTAAGAGAAGTAGCAAATGAAATTTTAGGGGACAATAACCGTGTCCATTTAATCGAGCCTTTAGAAGTGTTTGATTTCCATAACTTTGCAGCGAATTCATATATGATTTTAACGGATTCTGGTGGTGTACAAGAAGAAGCACCTTCATTAGGAAAGCCTGTGCTTGTATTACGAGATACAACAGAACGTCCAGAAGGCATTGCAGCAGGCACGTTAAAGCTAGCAGGAACTGAGGAAGAAACGATTTATGCAATGGCAAAAGAATTACTAACAGATAAAGATGCTTACGATGCAATGGCGAAGGCATCCAACCCATATGGTGATGGGCATGCGTCGCAACGAATTGTAAGTGCATTGTTAGAGTTTTTACAGAAAAATCAGTAATATATTATAGTTATTTTTTAAAATAGGTCTAATGTATCTATTGAAATGGGTAAGCTAATTTATGAGCATAATTATGTCGTAAATTAGCTTTTTTAATGCGTAATGAAAGAGAGAAGTTTTAAGACTATGAAGTTTCATACACAAATTTGTCAACAATTTGACAAGACTATAGAGGCTGTGAAGTTTTTCTTCTTTACCAATTGACTTCAAATATCACCTATTGTATGCTTACAAAGGGTAAGAATGATAAGGGTTTCTCTTTAGAAGTAGGACTTTGAAACGCTTGTTATATCAACTTTCTACTAAATTGACAGTTAAAAATAAAGCTGTCGATTTGCAACGTTTTGTGCGTTTCGGTTTTTACCGAGTAGGTAAGGGGTGTAAGTTATTTTTTGGGTATTTACACCTGTAATTGAAATGACTCTCCCATTACTATTCCGCTGTGAGTAGTGTTTTTCACTGCTCTATTCTGATTTCACATAGTGGTCAGCAAACGTTTTCATTACTCGAAAAAATGATTCAGGAGATTACAACCAATGCTAGATTTGCATCACATTTTTGCTGTGCAGAAGAGGGCGTTATTTTTTTTGCTTGCACTCTGCGCATTAGGCTGGGGATTTACTTCCTATCAAACTGTATTTGCGGGCATCGCAGTCGGTGCATTCTTTGGTACGTATAATTTTTGGATTTTAGTTCGGCGTATGGATAAGTTTGACAGATCCATTAGTGAAGGGAAGAAAATAGGCTCACTTGGTACAATGCTTCGCTTTGGATCAGGTGTTGCGGCAGTCGCAATAGCCATTTCGTTGCCAAACTATTTTCACTTAATTAGCACGGTTATAGGGCTAATGATTCCGTACGTTTTTCTCTTTGTCGAGAGAATTGTGTCACATGTAAGGAACCGCTAATGTGCTTTAAATTAGAAAGAGAGGTGAAAAATAACAATGAATCATGAAGCTCCATTAGTAGATGTCGGTTTTTTAACATTTAATTTATCGACAGTTATGATGTTACTAGTTGCCGCAATTGTCGTCTTTTTAATTGCCTTTGTTTCAACTAGAAGTCTAAAGTTAAAACCAACTGGTATGCAAAACTTCATGGAATGGATTATGGATTTCGTTAAGAATATTATCAAAAGCAACATGGACTGGAAAACTGGTGGTCGATTCCATATTCTAGGTATTACATTAATTATGTTTATCGCAATATCGAACTTACTAGGTCTTCCATTCTCAATCGTCTATGGTCATGAGCTATGGTGGAAGTCACCAACAGCAGACCCTACAGTAACGATGACGTTGGCAGCAATGATTTTAGTCTTAACGCAATACTATGGTGTTAAAATGAGAGGTACAGGAAATTACGTTGGTACATTCTTCAAACCAATGTCATTCATGTTCCCACTTAAACTAGTAGAAGAATTTGCAAACACATTAACATTAGGTCTACGTCTTTACGGTAACATTTATGCAGGTGAGATTTTACTTGCTTTACTTGCAGGATTAGCAGTATCTGGTCCTATGGGATTCATCGGAGCAATCGTTCCTATGATGGCATGGCAAGGTTTCTCAATTTTCATCGGCTTTATCCAAGCCTTTATCTTCACAATGTTAACAATGGTTTACATGGCTCATAAAGTGAGCGATGACCATTAATATAAAGCATAAAATTTATGCTTGAATTAAAAAAACAAACAATTCCAAGGAGGAAATTTTCAAATGGGTTTATTAGCAGCAGCAATCGCAATCGGTTTAGGTGCACTTGGTGCAGGTATCGGTAACGGTCTTATCGTATCAAAAACAGTAGAAGGTATCGCTCGTCAACCAGAGGCTCGTGGCGTTCTTCAAACAACAATGTTCATCGGGGTAGCATTAGTTGAAGCCCTACCGATCATTGCAGTAGTAGTAGCATTCATCGTAATGAACAGATAATTCAGTTGTATACTGAATCGTACTAGTGGCGAAGCAGGATTCTCCAGATGAAACTTCGCCCTTCATTTTGGAACAGATAAAAGCTATGTGTAAATATAGCTTTTTAAAATAGGTAGTTTTTTAAGTTATTAAATTATGTTGAAGTGAAAGCTCTTGAAGGGAGTGAAACAATCGTGTTTTTAGATTATCTTGTACTAGGTGCAGGCGCTGGTAAGTTTAATAATGGTGACATTCTCGCAACATTAGTGATTTTCTTAGCGTTAATGTTCATACTGAAAAAAGTCGCTTGGGGTCCGCTTATGGGCATCATGCAGCAACGTGAGGAATTAGTAGCAAGCGAAATCGAAGCAGCTGAAAAAGCGCGTAAAGAATCGCACCAATTTTTAGAAGAACAAAAGAGCCTTCTTAAAGAAGCTCGCACAGAAGCACAATCGATTGTTGAAGGCGCTAAGAAGCAGGGCGAACTACAAAAAGAAGAAATTCTTACTGCAGCTCGTAATGAAGCAAACCGCTTAAAAGAATCGGCTTTACGTGAAATTGAGTCTGAAAAAGAAAAAGCTATTGCAGCTGTACGTGATGAAGTCGTTTCATTATCTGTACTTGCAGCATCTAAAGTCCTTAGCAAAGAGATTTCTGAGGCAGACAACCGTGCTCTAATTGAAGAGACGATTGCGAAGGCAGGGGAAGCTCGATGAGTAATTCAACTGTAGCAAAACGTTACGCTCAAGCGCTGTTTGAACTAGCGCAACAAAAAAATATTCTTACTGAAGTTGGTGCAGACTTAAACGAGTTAACAAAAGTTGTAAATGAATCTCCTGATTTTTTAACACTATTAACAGCACCTAAGTTCTCCATCGAACGTAAGAAACAAATGGTGGCAAGCATCTTTGCTAGTGCAACACCAGAAGTTGTACACACAATCCAATTACTTGTTGAGAAAAAACGTGTAGATGAAATCAAACTAATTGCTAAGGCATATGCTGAGCTTGCTGCGAATGCACAGGGCACTGCAGATGCAACAGTATTTTCAACACGTGCACTTTCTGCTGAGGAAAGCGCAAATATTTCAACGACGTTTGCGAAACTTGTTGGCAAACATTCATTAAACATAACAAACGAAATCGATCCATCATTACTTGGTGGCATTCGTGTGCAAATCGGTAACCATATTTATGATAGCTCAGTAGCAAACAAACTAGAGCGTCTAAAACGTGAATTAATCGGTTAATAAATTAGAAATGTGAGAGGTGACATACATGGGCATCAAGGCTGAAGAAATCAGCAGTCTGATTAAACAACAGATTGAGAATTATGAATCTGAACTTAAAGTAAGCGAAGTTGGTACAGTTATCCGTATTGGTGACGGTATCGCTCTTGCTCATGGCCTCGACAACGCCATGGCTGGAGAGCTTTTAGAGTTCTCTAACGGTGTTATGGGTATGGCTCAAAACCTAGAAGAAGGTAACGTTGGTATCGTAATTTTAGGTCCATACACTGACATCAAAGAAGGCGATGAAGTTCGTCGTACAGGTCGTATCATGGAAGTACCAGTTGGTGAAGAACTAATTGGCCGTGTTGTAAACCCACTTGGTCAACCAGTGGATGGACAAGGTCCTATCAACGCTACAAAAACTCGTCCAATCGAAAGTCCAGCTTTCGGTGTAATGGCTCGTAAATCAGTACACGAACCACTACAAACAGGTATTAAAGCGATTGACGCATTAGTACCAATCGGTCGTGGTCAACGTGAGCTAATTATCGGTGACCGTCAAACTGGTAAAACATCTGTAGCTATCGATACAATTCTTAACCAAGCTGGTGAGAATATGCTTTGTATCTATGTTGCAATCGGTCAAAAAGAATCTACTGTACGTGGTGTAGTAGAAACGCTTCGTAAAAATGGTGCTTTAGATTATACAATCGTTGTGACAGCTTCTGCTTCTCAACCAGCTCCATTACTATTCTTAGCACCATTTGCTGGTGTATCTATGGCAGAAGAATTCATGTTACAAGGTAAACACGTATTAATCGTGTACGATGATCTTACTAAACAAGCATCAGCTTACCGTGAACTTTCACTTCTTCTACGCCGTCCTCCAGGTCGTGAAGCATACCCTGGTGACGTTTTCTACTTACACAGCCGCTTGCTTGAACGTGCTGCGAAGTTAAATGAAACATATCAAAATGGTTCGATTACAGCGCTTCCATTCGTTGAGACACAAGCTGGGGATATTTCTGCATACATCCCAACAAACGTAATCTCAATCACTGATGGACAAATTTTCTTACAATCTGACTTATTCAACTCAGGTGTACGTCCAGCGATTAACGCCGGTCTTTCTGTATCACGTGTAGGTGGATCAGCTCAAATTAAAGCGATGAAAAAAGTTGCGGGTACGCTACGTCTTGACTTAGCAGCATTCCGTGAGCTTGAATCATTCGCTCAATTCGGTTCAGATTTAGATAAAGCAACACTTGCAAAACTTGAGCGTGGTAAACGTACGGTTGAAGTTCTTAAACAAGATCTTAACAAGCCACTAAAAGTTGAAAAACAAGTTGCGATCCTTTATGCATTAACAAAAGGTTACTTAGATGATATTCCAGTACAAGATATCGTTCGTTTTGAATCAGAATTCTTAAGCTGGTTAGATTCAAACCACACAAATGTTTTAGATCATGTTCGTACGACAAAAGAACTTGCTCCTGATGCTGAGTACGATGCAGCACTTAAAGAGTTCAAAAAAACTTTTGCTAAATCAGAATAAGTTCAAGAAGTCACTTGATTAAAAAACAGAAGGTGGTGAAATACCAGTGGTAAACTTACGCGAAATAAAAGGTCGTATTAATTCAACAAAGAGTACAAAACAAATCACAAAAGCGATGCAGATGGTTTCTTCTTCAAAGTTACGTCGTGCAGAGCAAAATGCTAAAGCTTACGTTCCTTACATGGAAAAAATTCAAGACGTAGTAGGTGCAATTGCTTCAGGAACAAAGGACAGCGGACATCCAATGTTAACTGTACGTCCTGTTAAGAAAACAGCTTACTTAGTTATTGGTTCTGACCGTGGTCTTGCAGGTGCTTATAACTCAAGTATCCTACGTCAAGTGCAACGTACGATTAATGAGCGTCATAAGTCAAAGGATGAATATGTAGTTTTAGCAGTAGGTCGTGTTGTTCGTGACTACTTTGTGAAACGTGATCATAATGTCATCAGTAATGTTGTCGGTCTTCCTGACCAACCGACATTTGCTGATATTAAAGAAATCGCTCGTAATGCTGTTGGTATGTTCATTGATGGTACGTATGATGAGCTTTATATGTACTACAATCACTTTGTCAGCGCAATTGCTAGTGAAGTGACTGAGAAAAAACTTCTTCCATTAACGGATATTGCATCTACAAGCAGTAACGCTTCTTATGAATTTGAGCCATCTGGTGAAGCAATTCTTGAAGTGTTGCTTCCACAGTATGCGGAAAGCTTAATTTACGGTGCATTATTAGATGGAAAAGCAAGTGAACATGCTTCTCGTATGACGGCTATGAGAAATGCGACAGATAATGCCTCTGACCTTATTTCAGAGCTTTCATTGCAATATAACCGTGCACGTCAAGCGGCGATTACACAAGAAATTACAGAAATCGTTGGTGGAGCTGCAGCCTTAGAATAGGCAAGCGGCTTCCCAATGTCGTATAAGAATACGATAGGAGGGTACACAGTAATGAATAAAGGACATGTTATTCAAGTAATGGGTCCAGTTGTTGACGTAAAGTTCGACAATGGCCACTTACCAGCAATCTATAACTCATTAACAGTTAAGATTGAACGTCCTAATGAAGAACCAACAATTCTTGCATTAGAAGTTGCGCTTCATTTAGGTGATGATTCTGTTCGTACAATTGCGATGTCATCTACTGATGGCTTACAACGTGGAGCAGAAGTAACAGACTCAGGAAAAGCGATCTCAGTACCAGTTGGTGAAGTTACACTAGGTCGTGTATTCAACGTACTTGGAGAAGTAATCGACTTAGGTGAAGAAATTCCAGCTGATGCACGTCGTGATTCAATTCACCGCGAAGCACCATCTTTCGAGAATCTTTCAACTACAGTTGAAATCCTTGAAACAGGTATCAAGGTAGTAGACTTACTTGCACCATATATCAAAGGTGGTAAAATCGGTCTATTCGGTGGTGCCGGTGTAGGTAAAACAGTATTAATCCAAGAATTAATTAACAATATCGCACAAGAGCACTCAGGTATCTCTGTATTCGCTGGTGTAGGTGAGCGTACTCGTGAAGGGAACGACTTATTCTTCGAGATGAGCGATTCAGGCGTTATCAAGCAAACAGCAATGGTATTCGGTCAAATGAACGAGCCACCTGGTGCACGTATGCGTGTAGCTTTAACTGGTCTTACAATGGCGGAATACTTCCGTGATGAACAAGGACAAGACGTGCTTTTATTCATCGACAATATCTTCCGTTTCACACAAGCAGGTTCTGAGGTTTCTGCCCTATTAGGTCGTATGCCTTCTGCGGTAGGTTACCAACCAACACTTGCAACTGAAATGGGTAAACTACAAGAACGTATCACATCTACAAACAAAGGTTCTGTAACTTCTATCCAAGCGATTTATGTACCAGCCGATGACTATACTGACCCGGCTCCAGCTACAACTTTCGCCCACTTAGATGCGACAACTAACCTTGAACGTAAATTATCTGAAATGGGTATCTACCCTGCGGTTGACCCATTAGCTTCGACTTCTCGTGCATTATCACCTGAAATCGTAGGCGAAGAGCACTACGCAGTTGCTACTGGTGTACAACGTACAATTCAACGTTACCGCGAATTACAAGATATCATTGCGATTTTAGGTATGGATGAGTTATCTGATGAAGATAAACAAACAGTAGAACGTGCTCGTCGTATTCAATTCTTCTTATCACAAAACTTCCACGTTGCGGAACAATTCACTGGTCAACCAGGTTCTTATGTACCTGTTAAAGAAACTGTGCGCTCATTCAAGGAAATCCTTGATGGTAAATGGGATCACCTACCAGAAGATGCTTTCCGTCTAGTTGGTTCAATTGAAGAAGTAGTTGAAAAAGCGAAAAGCATGGGCGTAGAGGTTTAATACTAGGGACGAGGAGGAAAAAATATGAAGACAGTTCAAGTCAATATTGTCACTCCCGACGGCCCAGTATACGATTCTGAAGTATCAATGGTAATCGCCAAAACAACTTCAGGAGAAATCGGTGTTCTTGCAGGCCATATTCCAATGGTTGCTCCACTTGGCATTAGTGCTGTGAAGCTAAAAAAAGAAAACGGTTCGACTGATGTTGTGGCGGTTAGTGGTGGTTTCATTGAAGTTCGTCCAGAAAAAATCTCAATTTTAGCGCCATCTGCTGAAATTGCTGAAAATATCGATGTTCAACGTGCTAAAGAAGCCGTTAAACGCGCTGAAGGACGTCTTCAAGGTAAACAAGACGACATTGATTTCAAACGTGCTGACCTAGCATTAAAACGTGCGTTGAATCGTATCAACGTTCATGAGGGTAATATCTAATTCATTTTTAACGGGCAGATGTAGCATCTGCCCGTTTTTTAAAGATTGAGAAGAAAAGGGGAGGAAGCATGGAGCTATATGAAGCAATAGGACAAGAAGCGTTATTAGGTATTTTATCTCATTTATTTTTTATTGCTGTTACTTTTTATGCATTACAAGCATTAATGATGGAGAAGTTATTTAAAAAAAATAAAGTTTTTCAAATTCAACTTATTTATATTTTATTAAGTATCGCGATTGGCTCAGTAGTATCAAACTTTTTCCTTCAAATTTCTGGTTGGTCGGGCAAGCTTCCATATTTATTTTAAAATAATGACTGTACTCTCCTACTAAAGCTACTACATATTTCAAAGGACTTTATAATACAATTTGTGTGGCCCTTTGAACTATGTAAAAGGATTTATCTTGGTTTAGCAAATTTTTTTGTATCGAAAGCAAAGCGTCAGCAGCAGATACAGAAGCACCCTTTCTCTGCTGGGAGAGGATAAATGCTTTTTGAGAGGGTATCCAAAAGCCCACTGAACTAAGATAAAAGCCCCAGCCTAATTGCTCAGTAGTGGCTTTATCTTTATTTGCTTGGCAAAAAAGATAGGCATTTATCTCTCATTACTGATAGCAATAAGCATGTTCTACTTGCAAAATAGGAAAGTTTGTTTTTTGTTCACATATTTTTGGGTATGTATTAGAAGCGCACGGGTTATTGGTCATTCACAAAAAAAATTTACCTGCGTACAATAAATAAATAGCAAAATATCTAAAATTGCCTTAAAATAGTGATTTGGACGCTTGAACGAGCGTTAGAAAAGTTGTACTATAGACTTGTTTGTTTACTGATTATGACATTATACTTCTTTTTAAAATAAAAACTTGTTAGGTTAATAGATTGAATTCGGAGGGACATAGGGTGGATAAAATAATAGTGACTGGTGGCCAAAGGCTACAGGGAAGAGTACGTGTAGAGGGCGCAAAGAATGCAGTATTACCAATCCTTGCGGCATCTTTACTTGCTTCAAAGGGCGAAAATGTAATTAAAGAAGTCCCTAATTTAGCAGATGTCTTTACAATAAATGAAGTACTTAAAAGTTTAAACGCAGCAGTTACATATATACCTGAAGATAATGCCGTATATATTGATGCCACAAAAGAACTTTCTAGTGAAGCTCAATTTGAATTTGTTAGCAAAATGCGTGCATCTATTTTGGTAATGGGCTCTTTACTTGCTCGTAATGGCTATGCTCGTGTTGCACTACCAGGCGGCTGTGCAATCGGCTCTCGCCCAATTGAATTACATTTAAAAGGCTTTGAAGCAATGGGTGCAAAAATTACGTTTGGTCACGGCTATGTAGAGGCAAAAACAGAAGGTCGCTTAAAAGGGGCAAATGTATATTTAGATTTCCCAAGTGTTGGGGCAACTGAAAATATTATGACGGCTGCATCTCTTGCACAAGGAACAACTGTAATTGAAAATGCTGCAAAGGAGCCTGAAATCGTAGACCTTGCTAATTTCATCAATAGCATGGGTGGTCGTGTAATCGGTGCAGGTACAAACACGATTCGTATCGAAGGCGTTGATACACTATATGGTGTTGAGCATCATATTATTCCTGATCGTATTGAAGCTGGCACATTTATGGTAGCAGCAGCGATTACAAAGGGCGATGTCATTATTGAAAATGCAGTTCCAGAGCATATGACAGCGTTAATTGCTAAAATGCGCGAAATGGGCGTGGAGATTACAGAACTAGATGAGGGAGTACGTGTGCGTGTTCCTCAAACATTAAAAGCTGTTGATATTAAAACAATGCCACATCCAGGTTTCCCAACAGATATGCAATCACAAATGATGGCTTTAATGCTCACGGCAGAAGGTACGAGTATTATTACAGAAACGGTATTTGAAAACCGTTTTATGCATGTTGAAGAATTCCGTCGTATGAATGCTGGTGCTAAAATTGAAGGACGCTCAGTGTTTATCGAAGGACCAGTGAATCTTCAGGGAGCTGAAGTGATGGCAACTGATTTACGTGCTGCGGCTGCACTAATTTTAGCAGGCCTTGTATCAGAGGGCATTACACGTGTAACAAAGCTTTACCATTTAGATCGTGGCTATGTGAATTTCCATGGCAAATTAGCAGCTCTTGGTGCAAATATTGAACGTATTACAGAAGAAATTACAGTAAAAGAAGATGTAACAGTTGAATTACCAGCAAACTAATTTGCTTTCAAAACCCTTTGCTTTCTTAGCAGAGGGTTTTTTCATATCCAAAAGCAATCTAGCATATTATTTCCTATGAAAAAATGGATGATTAGTATAGCTGTTATTTGTTTAATGGGAGCATTATATATGCTACCTGTAGCGTTTAGTGAGAAGCAGGAGGATACACGATCTTCCACAACAGAAGAAAATGCTTGTGAAATTTTTATAGAAGTGGAGGGACAACAAGACAAAATTCCTTTAGAAACATATATTACAGGCGTAGTGGCAGCAGAGATGCCTGTTTCCTTTCATAAGGAAGCATTAAAAGCACAGGCGATTGCAGCACGCACATATGCATTGAAAACGACAAATTACGGCGAAAAAGCAATTGCTCCAACTGTTGCAAGGCAAGTTTTTTATGATGAAGCACAAAGAAAAGCAAATTGGGCTAGCAATTTCCTGGGAAATGAAAAGAAAATTGTCGAAGCTATCAATGAAACGAAAGGACAAGTTCTTCTATATCAGAATGAATTAATTACAGCTATGTTCCATTCAACAAGCAATGGCAAAACAGAAAGTGCTTATGGCTATAGCGGAAACGAAATACCATATTTACAAAGTGTTACAAGTATATCAGATCAAGCATCACCAAAATTTGAGGCACAGCAGGAGTGGACATTAGCACAATGGAACTCCTTATGGCCTATCCAATGGCAACCTAGCGATTTTCATGCTATACAGTTATTTTATAATGATTCAGGACGTGTAGAACGCTTGCAGCTAGGCAATAATATTTGGACGGGTAGAGAGGTTCGCACACTTCTTGGCATTCCTTCAACAGATTTTACAATTGCTTATGATGCTGCTACGAAAAAAGTCCGTGTTAACACTCAAGGTTATGGACATGGCGTAGGTATGAGTCAATATGGAGCTGAGGCAATGGCAAACGATGGGAAAACAGCTGAGGAAATTTTACACTATTATTATCAAGATATTGAAATAAAAAAAATAGATGCATGTTTAAAATAATTTCTAGTTGTTCACACTGCAACTAGAGGTGATGAAAATGAGAGAGGATAAAAATAACAAAACTTCTCAAAACGAAAATCCAAATCAAAAGGACAATGGTCAATTACAAAAGAAACCTTGGTTTTGGCCAGCAGTTTACACAGGTGGTGCACTTGTTCTAGCAGGATTGTTATTTGGTTACAATAGTCTTGTATCAAAAGTAGAGGAAGCTCCATTACCAGATTTAGCAGAAGTAGAGCCGGGTCCTGTAGTAGAAACAAATGCACGCACTGAAAAATTGAAATACCCATTCAAAGAAGAGGAACTTAGTAAAGTACAAGTTTTACAAGAATTCTACGAGCTAGAAGCAAATGAAGAATCTCGTGAAAATGCACTAATGGTATTTAATCAAACATTTACAACATCTTCTGGGCTTTCTCTTGCGATGAATGGTGAAGAGTTTGAAGTAGTAGCTGCTATGAGTGGAAAGGTCTTAGAAGTAAAGCTAGACGCATTTACAGGCAATAAAATCGTGATTGAGCATCCGAATGGTATGCAAACACACTACAGCTCTGTAAAAGATATTGCTGTAAAAGAAGGCGATGAAGTGTCACAAGGGCAAGCTTTAGGAAAAGCAACAGATAACGAATGGAATCAAGCAGCTGGTGTTCACATGCATTTTGAAGTTCTTGAAGACGGAAAATATATTAATCCGAAAAAGTTATTAGCCTTTTAATGCACAGTCAGGATTTTAACAGGAAAATGTAAAACGTGTTCTGAATAGCTTTGTCCTTACATAAGGTGAAGAAATGCGCAAATGTGCATCTGATTGCCAAAGCATTTTGTGAAATTGTGTGGAAAGGACGAAGAACGTGCATGAGCACATTCGGAAGCGCTGCATACGCCTCGGTGAATTACTGATTGAGACGCGTGAAACTGTGCGTGTCCTTGCGAAAATGACTGGTTATTCAAAAAGTACGGTGCACAAAGACTTAACAGAGCGATTACCAACAATTCATGAAGGATTAGCTGACCAAGTGAAAGAAATACTCGCCTATCATAAGGCCGTACGTCATATTCGCGGGGGAGAAGCAACAAAAAACAAGTGGAAGGAAAGAGCGAGTCAAGAATGATTCGTTCTTTTTTATTGTTTTGGACAAGCTTTGCTAGAAATTTTGGCACATTAAATATTGAAAGAAAACAGTCTTATTCACTAAATTTAGGTGAAATTACCAATGTAATATGATAAAATATTCTAGATAAAGAGATAAAATGAACGTTATGTAGTTGGAACTGGCGGGAAGGAGAAATTATAGAATGTTTTCGAAGGATATTGGCATTGACTTAGGAACTGCGAACGTATTAATCCATGTAAAAGGAAAAGGAATCGTCTTAAATGAACCATCTGTGGTGGCGATTGATAAAAAGACAAGTAAAGTATTAGCGGTAGGGGAAGAAGCTCGTCAAATGGTCGGGAGAACGCCAGGTAATATCATTGCAATTCGCCCATTACGAGATGGCGTCATTGCAGATTTTGATGTAACAGAAGCAATGCTAAGACATTTCATTAACAAGTTAAATGTCAAAGGATTTTTAGCAAAGCCGCGTATTTTAATTTGCTGTCCAACAAATATTACAAGTGTTGAACAAAAAGCGATCCGTGAAGCTGCTGAAAAATCTGGTGGCAAAAAGGTATACTTAGAGGAAGAGCCAAAGGTAGCCGCAATCGGTGCAGGGATGGATATTTTCCAACCAAGTGGCAATATGGTGGTCGATATCGGTGGCGGAACAACAGATGTTGCAGTTTTATCGATGGGTGATATTGTGACAAGTGAATCCATTAAAGTAGCAGGGGATGTATTTGATAACGATATTTTACAATATATTAAAAAAGAATATAAATTGCTAATCGGTGAACGTACAGCTGAAGCTATTAAAATAACAATTGGTACAGTTTTCAAAGGTAGCCGTAATGATACGATGGATATTCGTGGACGCGATATGGTAACAGGCTTACCACGTACAATTTCCATTCATTCTGAGGAAATCGAACGTGCATTACATGAATCTGTAGCAATGATTGTTCAATCAGCGAAAAATGTTTTAGAAAAAACACCACCTGAGCTATCAGCAGACATTATTGACCGTGGCGTAATTATTACAGGTGGCGGTGCTTTATTACATGGCATGGATCAGCTCTTAATCGAGGAATTAAAAGTTCCTGTCTTTATCGCAGAGCAGCCAATGGATTGTGTAGCGATTGGAACAGGTATTATGCTTGAAAATATTGATCGTGTGCCAGCATCCTTATAAAAATAAAATGAGGTGATTTCTTTGTTTAAAGGGTTTTATACAGTTGCAACAGGTATGATCACGCAACAAAGAAGAACAGAATTACTAACCAATAATTTATCAAATGCGAATACACCAGGATTTAAGGCAGATCAATCTACAATTCGTTCTTTTCCAGATATGCTCATGTCAAGCATCGGAGAAACGAATGCACCTGCCTATCAACAAGCAGGTACTGAATATATGAAACGAGTAGGCTCTTTAAATACAGGGACATATTTACAAGAAACTTTGCCAAATTACATACAAGGTCAAATCTATAGCACGGATTTCACAACAGATATGGCGTTGATTGATGGGAATTTACCGCAAAATGAAGATGGTGTTTCCGGTTCAATCTTTTTCCGTCTAGAGCATCCCAACGGTGGTGAAGCCTACACACGTAATGGTAATTTCACATTAGATGGACAAGGCTATTTAGTAAATGGACAAGGTTTATATGTACTGAATGATGCAGGACAACGTATCCAGCTACCAAATGATGATTTTCGTCTTGATGAAAATGGTGCTATCTTTGTAAATAATCAGCAAGAAGCACGTATTGGCGTATCATTTGCTGCGAATCCGAACAGGCTACTAAAACAGGATAACGGTCTGCTACGTACAGAAGATGGCGAGAATTTACCAACAGCGTATGGAGCGGATGGTGTTACTTTTACATTGCGCCAAAATTATTTAGAAGGCTCTAATGTAGACTCTAGTCGCACAATGACAGATTTAATGACAGCCTATCGTGCATTTGAAGCAAACCAAAAAGTATTACAAGCTTATGATCGCAGTATGGAAAAGGCTGTTAATGAAATCGGAAGAATTTAACGGGCAAACAGGAGGCGTGTTATAAATGCTACGCACAATGATAACGGCAACAAATACAATGGGGCAATTGCAGCATAAGCTGGATACGATTAGTAATAACATTGCCAATAGCAATACGGTCGGCTATAAAGCGAAGGAAGCAACATTCAATGAACTGCTTTATCAACAATTTAATAACGATAAGCAAGACCGCTATGAACGTCAAACGCCTGTTGGGGTTCGCTATGGTGTAGGTGCTATGATTGGTCAAATTCAATCCAATCACAAGCAAGGTTCATTACAAACAACGAATCGGGATCTGGACTTAGCATTCACAGAACCAAAACAATATTTTAATATTTTAATGCCAAATGGTGAAAATGGAACCGAAACAGTGTATACTCGACAAGGTGACTTTTATTTATCGCCATTAAATAATGGAACGGTTATGTTAGTAACAGCTGAAGGATACCCAGTAGCTGATGCAGCAGGACAAGCCATTACATTACCAGATACAGTGCAAAGCTTTGCAGTTCGTGATGGTGGTGTATTAGAGGCGGCATACCCAAATGGTGATGTTATTCGTACGGAATTGGCTGTAACAGAATTCCAAAAACCACAATTAATGGAACATATTGCGGGTTCTTATGTTGGTTTACCAGATAATCTAGCTGAGCTTGGCTATACACAAGCAGAAGTTTTGACAGAGCTCGCTGGCGCTAATCGTCAGCAAATCAGCATGCAGAATGGTGTATTAGAAATGTCCAATGTCAATCTTTCAAAGGAAATGACGGAACTTATCCAAACACAACGTTCGTATCAATTCAATGCAAGAGCAGTTACATTAGCAGACCAAATGCTTGGACTAATTAATGGTATTCGATAGTAAGTCATCCAAAAACGCATAGTAAGGAATGAAGAGGAGTACAATCTATGACAAACGATTCACGTCGACGTTCTGTGCCGACACAAGAAACCGATACGCAACCAGAAGAGAAAGAACGCCGCTCAAATGGAGACCAACGCGAGGTTCGATGGGTGCAAATCCGACTGATTCCGATTTGGTTACGCATTGTAATTGTTCTCATTTTAGTTGTTGCTGCCGCAGCTTTAGGCGCAATGTTTGGCTTTAGTGTTATTGGAGAAGGAAATGCTATGGATATTTTTAAAAAAGAAACATGGCAACATATATTTGATATTATGAATGGTAAAGAATAGCATTATTCTTTACCTTGCTTTGTGTATACATACTTAATTTTGAGGGGGAAATGATATGTTAACAGCAGAACAAATTCAAGCTATCTTACCACATCGCTATCCATTTTTATTTGTAGATCGCATTGTTGAATTAGAGGAAGGGAAACGTGCAGTCGGTCTAAAAAATGTTTCCATTAATGAGGACTTTTTTAATGGTCACTTCCCAGGCTATCCAGTAATGCCAGGTGTGTTAATTGTAGAAGCATTGGCACAAGTAGGAGGAGTAGCCTTATTAAATGCGGAACAATTTAAAGGACGTTTAGCCTTTTTAACAGGTGTTGATAATTGTCGCTTTAAGCGTCAAGTTGTACCTGGCGACCAACTTAAACTTGAAGTAGAATTCGTAAGACTTCGCGGGGCAATGGGCAAAGGTCATGGCGTAGCAACAGTGGATGGTGAGCTTGTATGTGAAGCAGATATTCTTTTTGCTATTGGACCAGAGCAGCCAAAACAAGCTTAATTTGCAATTGTAGACCAAAAGATATAAAATAGATAAGTCGAATCGAAAATTGATGAGTAGGTTCTTAAATTGCGATGGCGAATAAGCGATTGTGAATTGAAATAGATGTAATTTTTAGGTTGTACAAACGTAGGAGGATTATTAAGATGTATAAGGAATTGTCTTCAGGTATTAAAATTAGCATTACTCGTTCGATTTCAACATCTTTTGAAGCATACTTAGCAAGTATTGATTGGGATGAAGAGCGCTTTTCCATGGAAGACTTCATTGCGAACTGGCAAACTTATTTTCAAGAAAATGCCGCATGGATCGAAAAAATCCCAGCCGACACATTGATGAGTACGGAGTTCCATGAAGAGATGGCACAAAAAATCGATGAGGTCATTGCTAAAATTTTAAATGAAGAGCCAACAGCAAAGCAAATAGAAACAATCGAGGCATTGCAAAAAGAGCTAGGTACAAATTACAGCTATGATTGTAAAGCAGAAGCAGCATATATTGAGCAATTATTAAAAGAAAAACAAAAATAGTTTGTACAAAAATCGGATAGTTCCCTCCTTTCTCGGGCAATCTATGTAAGATCACAAATACAGCTAATGTATTTGCTGACATAGTACCGAAGAAAGGAGGTTTTTTACTATGTGGAAAATGTCATTTTTAACGATTATTCTGGCTACTGTATTCCTTGGCGGCTGTAACTGGGGAGATCGTGCAGTAGAAGATCATCCTGTAGAAGATGCTGCAAATGATGTTCGTCGAGGTGTTGATGATGTCGAAGATGCATTAGATCCAAATGATCGTGATGATGCTTACGACCGCAATGCAAATGATATCGACCGAGGTACTGTAAATGAAAATACAACAGTTCCTGAAGCGACAACACCTGGGTCAAATGCTGATATCAACAGCACAAACGGCTATGATAACGTGCCAAATGCCAATGGTGTAGACGGTGTTGAACGTAATGACAATATTGATAACGATGTTGTTGATGAAAAAGTCAACGAAACCGAAAAATACCGTGATGGCATGAACAACCGCTAATCAAAAAAGAGTGCTTCCACAACGGAACACTCTTTTTTCAATACCTGAAGAATTACAGCAAAATCTATGAGCAAGGGCGAATACCCACGAACCTAAAGCAACTTCCTATTAGAAAAACTCCTTCATATAATCCACTAAATTCACTGGTAAATGATACACACGATTTTTATATGTGCCACTATAAGGAAACTGAAATTTTCGTAGCAGTCGCGTTGCTGCATCACTAGAATGAATATAAAAAAATGCACGTAATTGTTGATTCGTAATTGTACGACTAATTAATAAACGATAATCCTGCAAAGCTTCAGCGAAAATTTCTCTACTCCTATAATGACAATAGGAGCATTTCCATATCCCACGATCAAAATGCATACAATTTTGAAACATACATTTTGGGCAAAGCACACCATGGCGCAAACGTGATGGTGCAATAGTCATTGGCATTTCAGTAGGCTGCTGCTTGCGTTGAAGCTCTTGAACCAACTGTCTTAATTGATGATCTGATAATAATCGCTGAGGATGTTTTTGAAAAAGCGAATGAAGGTGTGCATGAAGTCCAGATCGATGGAAAATAGGGATACATGTATTTGCTGAATGAGTAATAATTGTGGAAGGGTTGGCAATAACAACTGCCCCTTCAATAGAAAGTGAATAATGAGTAGTAAGCCCCGAGAGAAATCGCATATGACGTTGTACTTGTGTAAGCGCATTAGGAAATCCCTCCACAGTGCCATCCACCTTTGTACGTATACATTGATGTGTACGGTGATCAAACTCAAGGCGACCATGAATATTTTTAATTTCTAAAACAAGCATAAATTGCGGACAAATAAACAGGCTATCAAGCTGATGTATCTGGTGTTGGGCATTTACAAAAAATAAATCGGGCAATACAAAAAAGTATGTGGATATACTAATTCTAGCCACTCACTATCAACATTTCTTTCACCTGCATATCCAGCTTCAACTCTGTGAAATCGCTCGTGATAGTAATGAAATTCCGAATCCTCCTGCAGAAGATGCCTCATTAAAGCCTCAAGCCACAATAATTTCAAAGACTTTTCTCGAATCATAATAGCCAAAAATATTCCCTCCTTGTTATTTTAAAATGTATTTTACATATAGATGACAATTTGTCCATACAAAAAACGATGCAGTGATTTGCATCGTTACCCGTCATTTTTTAATTTTGGTCGTTGCTTCATATCAGTTTTAAAGCGCTCCAATAGATTTTCTAAGGAAACACCCTCAGCCAGCAGCTCAGAAAGTAATTGTTCGGCATATTTTGAACGTTTTATTTTCAGTGTACCTTTCAACAACACTGAAATATGATCACCAATTTCTTGAACGGTATGTACAATCACCTGAAAAGGAGCGGGCTCATTATCTGGAAATGAAATCACTACACGTACATTAAAGACAGTACCATTCGCTAAAAGTTCATCAAAGATTGGGCGATATTGTCGTTCCATAAATAGTTCAAGAATCCAAGATTGATGGCTGTTTTCCTGATTAATAATAATGCCATCGATTAAAGGGAATGGTTGCACGCCCTCTTTTGTGACAAGGTCAAAGGAAAGCATTTTAAAAGTTTTCATTACGGATATTCCTCCTCAGTCTGTCATTCTTTTAGTATAACATATGAAGATGTGTGAACTATCTATTTTAAAAGCTACAAAAATACTAATTTAATGAAAAGGCGTTAACCGCTACAGCCCCAAGCATTTATATCCTAAAATCATTAAAAAACAGCAAAATAAAAATACTAATTTACACACTTTATGCTTAAAAATCGCTAGAAATTATCAATATCGAATTTTGCCCGTAGCGGCATCATTTTGTAAGATAAGGGCAATCAAAAGCAAAGGAGGTGAATGAATGAATCACGTCGGACTGGTCGGAAGGTTTACAAAAGACCCAGTATTACGCTACTTATCTGGTAATCGCGTGCAGACTCATTTTTCACTCGCCATTAACCGCAATTATAAAAACAGTCGAGGGGAAATAGATACGGACTTTATATTTTGCACAGCTTGGGGAAGGCTTGCAGAGCATATTGTCAAATATTGCGGTAAAGGCTCATTAGTAGGAGCAAATGGTCGTATTCAATCAAGATCATTTATGAATGAAGAAAGCACAAAGATTTTTATGACAGAGGTAGTAGTGGAGGATGTACGGTTTTATCAGCTAAAACCAAGGGATAGTGATGGAGCGATTGCAGTATCACAGCCACCAAATGAACAGGAAGAACTAAAGGATTTTGTCTTACCGGGAACGTAGGTTATTAAATTCTACATACGGCGCAAGAGAAAAACATTGTCTAATCCGCCATTCTTCTTTATATTTCTTGCACCGTAATAATACGAAAGGAGTGGTGTGTACTAAATTTTATACTAAACATTGCTGAAGACCGCACAGCAATGGAATATTCAACACAACTGAATAGAGAAATAAAGTAAGTAGGGAAAAGAAGTAAAAGTATGGTTCCACTGAAAAAAGCGCCAAGAATACTTTGCTCTTGGCGCATCTAATTATATATCTAATGTGATTAAATCACGCAATTCGTGATCCTCTAATTCAGTTAACCACTGGCTTGATTGAATAAGCTCTTCCGATAGTGTAGACTTCTGTACTAGCATTTTATCAATTTTCTCTTCGATTGTGCCAATTGTTACAAACTTATGGACTTGCACAAATTGTGTTTGCCCAATTCGATAGGCACGGTCTGTTGCTTGATTTTCAACGGCTGGATTCCACCATCTATCTGCATGTAACACATGATTTGCAGCTGTTAAATTAAGCCCTGTTCCACCAGCTTTTAAAGAGAGGATAAAAATAGGGAAATCTCCTGCCTGAAAAGCCTCTACTAAGCGGTCACGCTGCTGCTTAGGCATAGCACCTGTTAAAAATGGTGCATCTACATTGTATAATTCACTTAAACAATGCTGTAGCAATTGTCCCATTCCTATATATTGTGTAAAGATAAGACATTGCTCGCCATTGTCCACAATCTCCGCAGCCATTTGCACAATGCGCTCTAATTTTGTCGAACGTGAAAGCATTGTTTCGGCATCCTCGAAAGGCTCCTTTAAATATAAGGCAGGATGATTACATAGTTGTTTGAGCTTACTTAGCATTTTTAACACGCGTCCCTTTTTTTGAAAGCCTGTTAACTGCTCTAGCTGATCAAGTGTTTCTAAAATATAGCCTTCATATAGCGAGGCTTGCTCAGCTGTTAATGGACAATACTCATTTGATTCTAGCTTATCTGGTAAATTAAGCTGTAAATGCGGATCACGTTTTGTACGACGTAATAAAAATGGCTGAATTTTAGCTCTTAATTTCTGCTTATGCGCTTCAGATTCATCGCGTTCGATAGGGAAAATAAATTCCTCGTTAAAGCGATTAAAGCTACCTAAATAGCCTTTATGAATAAAATCAAAAATTGCCCATAGCTCAGATAAACGGTTTTCAATAGGTGTACCGGTAAGGGCAATATGATGAGCTCCCTGTAATTTACGAATAGCTCTTGACTGCAATGTTTGCATATTTTTAATATTTTGAGCCTCATCCAATACAACAGTTGCCCACTCGATCTCCTGTAAAAACTCAGCATCCTGCGATACTGTGCCATAAGTAGATAAAATCACTTGCGGTTGCTCGGCTACCACTTGCTGTTTAAATAGCTTATCCTTTGCTCGGTTTGCCTGATAATGTGTATGCACGGTTAAAGAAGGTGCAAATCGAGCAAGCTCTTTTTGCCAGTTACCAAGTACAGAAGTTGGGCAAATGATAATAGAAGGCTTTTTATGATCTGTTGCTTTATAAATATGAAGAAGATAGGAGATAAGCTGAACTGTTTTACCTAATCCCATATCATCAGCTAAACAAGCACCAAAACCTTGTTGACGCATAAAGGCTAACCATTCAAAGCCCTCTTGTTGATAAGGACGTAATTCTGCTTGTAAAGTTGATGGAACTGGTATAGCTGGTAATCCCTTTTTCTCTAAAAGCTGCTCCATATAGGATTTTAATGATTGCTGTATTTCCAATGCAAAAATAGGGTCATCTCTTAGTGCATCATCAGCATCTTCCTCCTCAAGAGGGGCAGATAAATCTTCAGGTAACTCTCTAAATAGTAATTCACGAACAGTCCAGCTTTCATCTTCAGCCTGCTGCATCAATGCACGCATTTCTTGCATCCAATTAGCATCCACGCGAAACCATTCCGTACCAATACGAATAAATTCGCGTTTTTCATCAACAAGCTTTTTAAATTGCTCAGGAGAAATGGTCTGACCATTCATAGAGAATTGCCATTTAAACGTTAAAATATCGTCTAGTCCTGCTACCTTTTTTGTTGCTACATTACTAGTCGTTACACGCACACGCATTTTAGATTGTTTTAAATCTTTTAGCCATGCGGGTAGCACAACATCAAAACCGAGTGCCTGCAATCTGGCAAGGTCTTCACGTAAAAATAAGCGCACCTCAGCATCTTCAAGTGGTGTATGAATAAAAATATCACTTCTGATAGCATCCTTAGATAAAAGGTCTACAATTTGCTGTTGCTGCTGTTCAATTTCATCCGCAAACATTTGCCACTTTGTAGGAAGCGCTTCTGCTATCGGCAAAGATTGCTTACGAATAGCAGGTGTCCAATAATTTTTAGTCGTAGCTGTACTAAGAACGGTTTCTAATAGCCATACATCGGAATCTTCCTCAGGCTCACTTAGCCGTAAAGACAGCGAAACGGCCCCAGTTTGGCGCGATTGTTCTAATGGCCAACCACCACGTAGGAAAAAGGGCAAAAGCTTTGGTAAATCAGAGAAAATTAAGCCAACTTGTGACAGCTTCTGTTGCACAGCTATCTCTAATAATGCTGAATCTACATGCTCAATTGGAAATGCTAATGAGGAAAAATCCTCTGCAATAACGGCATATGACCATAGTGATGGCTCTTGCCAGTATTGCTGTAATGCCAACACTTTATCTAGCCACATCTTACTTTTCTCATCTGTACCGTGCCAGCTAATAAATGGATGCTGGTAGCGTGAGGAAAAAATATCGAGAAGCTCAGCACTTGAAACTTCAATTGTAAAATCAGCTCGATTTGTTAATAAGCCATAGATATTTGCTTCGTAACTAAAAAATAATGAAGAAATAAGTGTATCGGCATCGATGATTTTACCGTCAGCAGTAAAGCCCTGTAACGTAAAATATCCTTCCCGAGCTACTTCAATACGAAGCTGTTGTTTTTTAGAAAACGGGGAAGGAGCATTGATAGTTATCATACTAAGTTTCCTTTCTCAATTTCTTCTTGTAATGCACGAAGTCGTTTATATTCTGTGCGAATGGTATTCATATATGTTTCAAAGTAAGCTGTTTTACCTGCTCGCTTTGCAGCACTGCGCATACTTTTCCAAATGCGAACAGCCTGCTTATAATTCATACGTGATTTTTGTGTAATTTCAGCCATTGCATAGACGTGATATAAGGGCAGCACTGTAGCAGGCTCCACCTGTAGTACATCCTTTAAGCCACACATTTCTAAATAAGAAAGTGAGGAGGGATTTAGCTGGTGAAGAGCAGCCCATTCGCGATAACGCCCTTTCTTAATTAAAAAGCTTGAAAATGGCTGAATACCATATACACCAAAGGCACTGTATAGCATTGCTTCTTCTTTCTCAGTAAGCTCAATTTCATCAAACAGCAGCTGGAATTGTCGCACGTATTGAGCACGCTGTACAACTGGAACGACTTTCTGTAAAAAGGCTTCTGTTAATGGCAGAATAGCACGCAAAATAAGCGTTAGTGCATGAGGCTCACCGGCACGCTGAGCAAAGGTAGCTAGCTCAAATAAATCCTGCATTTGTGCTAAATCAATATGTGCCAAATTTTCTTGAAGTAAATCCTCCTTTTGCAATAACACATAAAATAATAAATTTAACGATGATAAAGAAATTTCAGCCGGAGGATTTTCTAAACGATTTAAATACATTAACTCCTGCTCACGTCGTGGCTTTTCATAAAAAAGCACCGCCCAAAACAGCATATATAAGTGAAGTCGATCTGGAAATAGTCCTTGTCGTTCTAATAAAAATTCTCTTATTAGCTCCTGTAAAGCATCATAGAATGGATCAGTTGCAAAAAGGCGAGAACGATTTGTAAGCTCTGTTAGGATGCTTTCAAATGATTGATTGCTTTGATCGATAAAGTATTTCATATACGGTGAATCCAAGGAATGTCCGGGTGTTTCATTTAAGTGACGCCATATTGTATTCAAAATGGCTAATTCCATAAAAAGCTTATACAGCGGCTGCCATTCACGTTCATAGGGCATATGCCGATGAAGACGCTCTAATGCATCTGTTCTGATAGCGGAAAGCCCATAGCCCTCTATTACTCGACCAAAGGGTAATAATCGCTTCATTACCTCGTCAACCATCATGCGCCAGCTTTGTGGACTACGCTCAGCAGCTAGAGTTTTTAGCTGGGCAGACTTTTGTGCACGCCAAGCACTTGACCAATCTTGGACAGAATCAAAATACTGATAAAGAGCAAGCAATGCACCGACTTGATGTCTGCACCATTTTGTTTGAGGACAATTACAACGCAGCTCCTCTTTAGAAAAATCAATTTCAACAGAGGCAGGTCTGACATCCTGGACGCTTGCATATAGTATAGAACTTACACCATTAAAGCGCTCAAACACAATGGATTTATTCCTCACAGAGAAAACAGCACGACGCACTAGCTCTTCGTCTTCTGTAGAGGAAGGGTGTAGCACTTGCTCAGCTTCTTTTAATTTAGTTAGCACAAACTCTTGATGATCTTTCGCTAATTGTGATATAGACAATGCCATAACCTCGCTCCTTTCATCTATTTAACATGGTTAATTTGCTATAAAGGAAAAAAAGACTGTCTTTCCATTATACGATTAAAATGCGACAGTGATAAGCTAAATGATCAGAAAGAAAAAAATTTGAAGTAAAGATAGTTAACAAGACTTTTAATTTGTGTTAAAATCTGAATAATCAGATAACTAAGGAGGGATGAATGATGATGCAAGTCCAATACATGAAGCCGTTCTACACAAAAATTACTGGAGATAAATTACGCCTCGTATTTGCTTATCAATACTTCTCAATCTTAAAAGAGAATGAGATTTTCCATTTCATTCCTATAGAAGGTAAAGAGATGATTATCAACTTGAAGACACAGCAAATCGAAAACTTATCTGAGGTTTTTGTTTTCCAAAAAGGTAACCGTTTTATTCGCTTACCACTATATCAATTGCTGCTTATTACAAATGTTCATGAGCATCTAGCACCGATTCTTGATAGCGTTGCACCGCAGCCACAAATTCAACCTGCCACAACAACAGTAAGTGTAGGTGAGATTGACCAGCTTCTAGCAGAATTAGAGGAGAAAAACTTTGATTATTTAATCGATAAAGCATTAGCAGAAAATAATAAAGCACTCTTTTTTGATTTGCTACAGCAAAAGAACCAGCAATTTGGAGGGTTCGAAATTGAATAGACGAAATTCCTAGTAAGCACCTACTTTTCATTTAATGAGAGGCAGGTGCTTTTACAATGAAACGCTGAAAGCCATTTGCCAAAAGTATGTTTACGATAGCGCCTCTTTAAAAAGATATTCAACTATCAAATTGAAAAAATAGAAGATATAGCCGATAAAAAGAATAAGTGATTTTTAGAAACGTTCAATGAAAAAATGCCAACAATAGTGAGGAAGGTTCTGAAAGAAATCTGTGGTTTAAAATATAGCTAGTAACCCATGATATCCGCGATAGGGAACAAATAATGATTGTGAGAAATATGAATTGGGATTTAAAATATAGCAGCAAAAAATCCATATTGGAGCAATAATGTATTGCAAGACGAATATCTATATATACGGTGAAAGAAAATTAGAGTTTCAAGCACAGCCTATTCACCGTATTTTCAGGTGTTTGATTAATCATTTGGATAAAGCCTTGGACA
>NZ_JBIWBA010000032.1:0-28932 GCF_044760715.1 Lysinibacillus sp. NPDC098008 | reverse complement strand
ACCGTAATTTATCATTGAGAGAATTAGCGGATAAAGCTGGCGTTACAGCTTCGTACATTTCAAAAATCGAAAATGGACTTAAGCCTAACATTACGTTAAACGTATTATTAGCACTTTGCGAGGCGCTGCAAGCGGACCCAAAGCTGTTTTTAAACGATAAATTGCAAAAGGCTTATGAAGAACCATTGGATTGGAAAGATTTTTTCTTAATGAGTGAGGTATATCATCATGGAGAACCGTTAACATTGGAGCAGAAGCAGAAAATGATTGAAGCAGCTGTAAAAACAATTTCATAGTTTATCTCGGGACAGGTAGAGAAATCTACTTGTCCTTTTTTGTATGGAACCCCAAATATATGATGCTAATAATAAAGCACTTTACTTACACTCTTCCAGCTTAACATTATAAAGACCACAATACAGGTAAAAATTGGTACGACATATTTTTGGATTTTAAACAGAAAAAATATTGTATCCTCTCCATTAACAACATTTAATTTGGAGGAAACAAAATGAAAACACAATTCGTATCAATGAAAGAATTACAAAATGGTAAAATTACAACTCAATTAGCAACACGTTGGATTAAGCGTAAGCAGCACTTACTAATTAACTCTCAAACAGGTTCTGGTAAAACTACAAGCTTAATGAATGCTGTATTAAATTTAGCAGACCCAAACACATCGGAATTCTACATATTTACAGCGCCAACAATCAATCTGTGCGAGCAAGTCTTTAAAGACCACCCTAACGGAACGCTATTATTAACAGGTAAAGTTAAAAATAAAACTGAACTAATTGAACAGCATATTAATCAAGGCTATCGTGTATTTATTTGCACATATGACCAAGCTACAAATCTTATCAGTAGCTTAAAATCTTTCGATAAAGAAACACGATATAATCTGATAATAGATGAATACCATCGTCTTATTACAGATTATAACGAGGATTTTCGCAAACAAACGATGAAGCAACTTTTTAAAGTTCAAAAGAAAGCTAAAAGTTTAATCGGGCTTTCTGGAACACCACAGCTAGTTTTGGTTGATGATTTTAATTACGTTATCGAAGTAGAGCGCACTAACAAAAAGTTATTCGAGGAATTTGCTTTTATTTCGTTTTCGAAAGAACTTTCTTTCAAAGAATGTTTACTCGAATACATTGATAAAAGAGTCAGTGAAGGTTATAAAATCCTGCTATATTTACAATCGGTGCGAATAAACGAGCAAATTGTTGCTAAATTGAGAGAAAATGGTATATCTGCAATTAATATTGATTCAACTTCTACAAAAGAAAATGAGGGTTATAAAAGTATAATCAATAATTCTTTTCTTCCTGAAAATTACGATGTGATTTTAACTACATCTCTTTTAGCAGAAGGTATTAGTATTAATAAACGCGAAAACGAAAAGGTTGAGGTCGTTGTACTAGCTCATCAATATTCTAAATTCTTTAACCCTTTTGTAATTGAGCAAATTAGCCACCGCATTCGTCAACCTTATGACAGATTTTCTATTTTCTCAGAAAATCCCGATGATTTTAACAAACCAGATATCAAACCAAATTTGAGATTATACAACTACAAAAAGGCTTTCGAAGAACAAAAACAAAGCGCCTTAAAGTCCAAATATAATTTGACGAATACAAATGGTTACAAAAAAATCACTAATGACATAATTGCTCAATGCGAAAAAAATGCCTACCTCGAAGTTAATGAAGATATCATTAATATTGATGAACTTGAAATTCTTTATACAATTCATCGCCAACTTGAATTGCACTACCAAAAAAATAGGCACGCATTTTTAGCTGCTTTAAAAAAACAATTCCCTTTAAACAGTTTGCTGGTTGAAAATTTCGAGCTAACAACTTCACAAAACGATGATTTGAATGACGAGAAAGAAATTCACAAAGAGGCACTATGCAAACGGTTCCGATTAGAAGACTTTAACGCTTTACGAAAAGAGAGTCGTCGAATTAATTTACAGCTTAAAAAATTAAATCTTACTTCTAAAGAGAGAAAGATGATTAAAGCTCTGTGTCCATATACGCCAACATATGAACTGCTAATAGAAATTGTACAAAAAAGTACACCTACAAGCGTTAATCAGTTAGTAGCTGCTTTAAATGGCTTTTTAGAAATAAATCTTTTAAAGAAGCTAAAAAAAGAAAATTTCACTACTAAATATATAAAGCTAATCGAGGATGTAATAGACGGTAAGTACTATTCTTCTAAAGATTTAAAATCACTTCTAGAAGATGCGTACAAGTTCGCTGTAATTAATATCGATAACGCTGTTTTAAAGGCAAACGAAATGAGAAGAATCTATTTCTATAAACATGAAATCCGAACAAATTCAAAGCGAACATTTACTTTAAAGTTGCATAATCTGAGTACACTTGCCACACAGTTTGATTTAAATGAACTTCAAATTACAGTTTTGGTACAAAGTGCAATGATTCATAACAATTCTTCCTATAAAAAAGAAATTCATGAACTTTTGTTAGCATCCAAAATCATATAATTTCCAAAACGGTAGTGAAAACATACTACCGTTTTTTAGTTGCTTTCCAACTGTAACCGTTCGGAAGCAAGCACTTCTGTCATTATATAATGCACAGGGAAGCACGTTGCTATTGAAATTTGTTTTACATCATTTATCGGTAACACTCAATGAAAATGTGGCACGAAACAACGTGTGCCATTTTCGGAAACAAAAGCTGCGCTGGACTAGACCATTACACGTTGCCATTGAAATCCCTTTTCAGTTTTATCGCAGCTCACAAGTAAATGTGTATCCTCAGCAGAATATAACCCTTGTCGGAAACAAACATCACATATAGGTATTTGTTGCACAGAGTAGTCGCAATTTGGACACATTTAACGTGTTAGGTTGCACTTCTTCGGTAACAACAAATGCAACGTGTGGCACAAAACAACGTGTGCCACTTTCGGACACAAATGCTGCGCTGAAATAGACCATTACACGTTGCCATTGAAATCCCTTTTCAGTTTTATCGCAGCATACAAGCATAAGTGTATCCACAGCAGAACATGACTCCCTTCGGACACATTTAATGTGAGTTTTAAATGAAACGTGACAAAATTTTTATGTATTTATTTAAACAACAGTTAAAAAAAATGTCACGTTTCCAGATAATTCGTAGCGAATTCCGAGCGACTTATTAGAAACGGATTTTGTTCATATCTTGAACACTCACCGTAGTCGCCGTTCGGGAGCAAGCACTTCTGTCACGATTGTCTGTTTTTATCTTATTTTCGTATTCATGATAAAATGTAAGAGATATTTTGTAGGAGGGATTTTTTATGTATAGTATTCAATTTGGGCAAGACACTATCCCTTATACAATCAAATGGAGTGAACGACGCAAGACAGTTTCAATTAGTGTCGATGCAAATGGTGTAATGATTACAGCACCGGCACAAACAACAGAAGATAAAATTGAGGAGCTTGTTTATCAAAAGGCGAGTTGGATTCGCGCTCAACTGTTTCATTTCAACGAGATGCTTGATGAGAGTCATACTCGTGCCTTCTTATCTGGCGAAAAGCTGCCATACTTAGGCAGACAGTATCGATTGAAAGTGTTTAAAAATGACGATATTCGGGAGGCAACATTCAAATTTCAACAAGGCACATTCATTGCACTGCTACCTGTACAAATTGCAGAAGAACAGCATCGCGAGGTTCTATTACCTCTTTACGAGCAATGGATTAAGGAAAAAGGCGAGGCTTTCGTTCGGAACCGTATTCATCGATTCACGCTGAAATTGCAGCAACAACCAACTGCTGTAAAAATAAAGGACCAGCAGCAACGATGGGGAAGTTGTACGGCAAGCGGTCAAGTTCTAATCAATTGGCGCATCTTACTTGCCCCTGTTTCAATTATTGATTACGTACTTGCGCATGAACTAGCACATTTAAAATATATGGACCATTCGAAGGCGTTCTGGGATACATTAGGGATGCTTGTAGATGATTATGAAGAACGGAAAGAATGGTTGCGAGTGAATGGTAAAACGCTATATATTTAAAAAAGTCATGTACTGATTTTTACTTAATTCAGTACATGACTTTTCAACTAATTACGTCTTGTTATATTATTCCTAATCTTCTTCGTTTAATTCTTCCTCTCCATTATCCATTACATCATTTAACAATAATGTTTTTGCCTCATTTGAGAGAGATTTTATTTCAGGAACTTCAGGGAATTCCTTTTTCACTTCTTTTGGAGCGTTTAATGCTGGATGAATCTCTGCCCCCTCTGACATGTATTTAGCTAATTCTATTAATTGTTTCGATACCCGTTCTTTATATTCAATTAAGTTCCCTACACGTTCATCGGTTAAATTCATATCCGAAACTAATTTTTCTACTTCAATCGAGGCATATTCCTTTAATAGTGTATCTAATACCTTATTTACTTCGTCGCGTTTTTCTTGTTCTACCTTACTAGAAGAATCTAAAGAACTTTTTGTTTTTAATAAAGAAACAACATACTTTTTAGCAAATAAAACTGTTATTTCAACAAAGCTACCTATAAAAACAAGTGACTCCTTATTGTTTACAATTACTTCTATCCAGTTAGAACCTGTATCAAAATTATTTAATTTAACTTCTGTATTTAAATCTGGAGGTAATATTTGAGATAATATTTTTTCTATATCTCCTATAAATCTAGATACTTTCTTTAAACCTTGATACGGCGGTAATTTAATACTGATAGAATTAGGCTCTTGCGGCGGTATAGCTACTTCAATTGCCTTTAAAACAGCATCCACCTTAAGGTTTATATTGCTTATAACCTTTTCATATTTTGCAAGTTCATTCGGATTAACTCTCATTGCACCACCTCTATAATTATATAATGTTGGCACTTTTTGTGACAGTTCATCTAAATCTGTTTTGAAAATACCGTACTTTTCTAAATTAGATAATTTTTCATTTATTAAAGTAATATTAGAAACTTCATATAAGTTAGAGTTAATTTCTTTTTTTCCTATTTTGGCATCTTCTTTCCATATCGACTCAATATTTTCTTTTAATTCTCTCAACCTCATATCCAATTCCCCTTTGCTTACTTCTTCCCATACTGATTCTCCGCCAACGCAATAAAATACCCCGTCAACATCGAAGCATCACTCATCGACATTTTCTCTTTCAACAGCTTCACCTTTAAATCCGCCGTTAATTTACGCTTAAAATCCGTCTTTGACGACCAATCACTTATCGGCGCTACTGTATCCTCAATAAACTGATGCACGTCCACCGCAATTTGCTTCAAATTATATTCAGCACTTTCTTCATGCACTTCCAACAACTTGTTATAATAAGGCTCTTGCAGGCTCGTTAAGCCGCTTTGGGTTTTCCCGCTAACTTTGGTCACAATCGCTTCCTTCGCTTCTTCTAGTTTCTCTAACAGCTCAAAAATGGTCATCTGACGCTCTTTATACTTTTCGATGAGCTGCTCGACTTTTTCCCGTAAAGATGTATAAAAAACTTTATCCTCATCTAAGCGAATGGTGATTTCCTTTTTGATGGCGTGTTCCATTTGAGCTGCCTTCGTTTCGGGCTTTACGTTCTTTTCGAGTTCTTCCTTAAACGATACGTCCAAAATGGAAACAGGGTCACGGGCGTCGATACCTTCTGTAAATAAATAGTTCTGCACAAGACGGCGCACCTTTTCACCACATTCTGAAATGTCCATCCCATCATCCACAGAGAAGCGTGACTTTGCCAACTGACGAATCGCGCCTAAACGCTTTAAATCGCCCGTAAAACGCTCTGCTTTTGGACTTGGTAATACTTTATCCATACTTTGTGCAAAGCGCTTATACGCCATGTCAAAGTCTGCTCGAACGTCCTCATCGACCAAGCGTAAAATCGCTTCTTCTAAATCGTTCGGCTTCACGCCATCAAAATAACGAAGCGCTTTTTTGTGACGCTGCTCTAGACGTGGCAATTCATCATCAATCGACTTCAACGCCCCTTGCACATCATTTGCGCTGAAAATCTCAAGCGCTTGGTCAAGGAACCGCGATACGCCAAAGTAATCGACAATTAACCCGTATGTCTTGTTATCATCATACTTACGATTCGTGCGGGCAATCGCTTGTAGTAGGTTATGTTCTTTCAAAGGCTTGTCTAAATACATCACCTGTTCAATCGGTGCGTCAAAGCCTGTTAGCAGCTTGTCACACACGATAAGCATTGCGAGCTTATCCTCATCCATCGGTTTCTTAAAACGCGCAATGAGGCTCTTTTCCTGCTCTTTTGAAATATGGTACTGACGCATTTCCTCCGAATCATTTTGACCAGCAGAGAAAATGACTGCTGTTTCAAACTGACCAGCAGCGAACTCATCAATGAGCTTTTTATACTCAACCGCTGCGTGTCGAGAAACTGCAACGACCTGTGCCTTATAACCATTCACTAAAATTTTGCTTTCGTAATGGCGCACAATATCGAGCGCAATTTCGCGCATACGGTCTGGCGAAGTTAATAACAGTTCATCATTCACGTACTTTTGCTTAATTTTCTCACGTGTATCCTCGTCATACTCATGGAACGAGCGTGCAAATAGCTCATCTAACGACTCACCTTTTACGTGTAAATTCGGCAGGCGTGATTCATAAAAAATCGCCACCGTCGCCTCATCCTCAACGGCTTGTTCAATCGTGTACTTATCAATATAAGCCCCAAACTTACCGGTTGTTGAGCGCTTATCCTTTTCAATCGGCGTCCCCGTAAAACCAATAAACGTCGCATTCGGCAATGCCTTACGCATATTCATCGCTAAGCCTTTGTACTGCGAACGATGTGATTCATCCGTCATGACGATAATATTTTCCGATTCCGAAATGATAGGGAACTGCTTGTCATCATCACCTTGGAATTTTTGAATAAGTGTCATGACCGTACTACCTGCCCCTTTGGCAAGCTGCTGCTTTAAGTCGGCTACAGAGCTTGCTTGCGTCGGGTTCGGGAAGCCTGATTGTTGGAACGTGCCCGTTATTTGTTCATCAAGGTCTTGTCGGTCGGTGACAATGACAAGCATCGGATTTTGTAGCTTTGTTTGACGACGTAACTTCATCGCTAAATATACCATCGTCAGCGATTTTCCTGAGCCTTGCGTATGCCAAACAACACCACCTCGAAGTGCTGGCTTGTCGGCTGTTAAAATACGGTCAATTGCTTTATTTACGGCGCGATATTGTTGATAGCGTGCCAGTTTTTTTACCTTGCCATCGAATACAATGAAGTTTCGCATTAAATCGAGTAATGCGTCTTTACGTAGCATCCCCGCAATTAAAACGTCCTGTGCGCGTGTCGAGCCAACGTCGTCCATCGTTAACGGATATGGGTCTTTCCATAAACCGTAGTGCTGTGCCTTCGCAAACACCGTTCCTGCACGCGCTCGGTCACGACTTGTCACAATTAAAATTTGGTTGTACCAAAACAGTCGCGCATTCGTTTGCATATAGCGCTCAAACTGACGCACACCCTCTGGCAACTGCTTATCCACTTGTACTTTTGGACTTTTACATTCGACCAAAACAAGCGGTAAACCGTTTATGTACAGTACAATATCCGGTCGAATCGTTCCGTTCGCATTTTCAATTGATAGCTGATTGACGACCATAAATTCATTATTGTCTGGCACATCAAAATCAAATAGCACGACCGTTTGATTTTTCTTGCCGTTACCTATATCTTGCATGACCGAAATACCTTGCCCAAATAGCCATTCAAATATCGTTTTGTTGGCGTGCCACGTATCCTCGGCTTGCAGCGATACAAACTGCTTCACGACTTTTTCAACGTTACTATCATCTATCCAAGGATTGAGCTGACGAATTGCCTGTGCAAAGCGTTTCTCCAATACAATTGCCGCCTTTGATGAACGTTCACTATCAAGCTCTGGTCCTGTTTTATGTACGTAACCATAACCTTTTAACTGCTCAATGAAAGGCAGCTCCACCTCGGTATATTCTAATTTATTCATCCACATTCACCTGCCACTTACCCGTCACAGCACACGAACCGTTTGAAGTTCCTCATCATATTCCATGATTTCTACATCACTCGGAATGAGATGCCCATATGTACGGATATAATATTCACCTAATGTTTCATTACGTTTATTGCTATAATCGCGCAAAATGAAAAAGATTTTACGGTACTCTGGTGGTGCTAAATGAAAGTAATACATCGCCTCGTTCCAGACGGTTAGCTTCGCACTCGGTACATTATCGCCCGAAGTCCAACGATGCGATTTACATTCGATAATGATTTTGTCCTCTGCATCCGCAGGCGTACCTAAATCGAAGCGATGATTTTTCTTACGTTCCAGCCCAATCGGTAACGCCATATCCTTAATAATTTGATAGCCCTGTGCCGTAAAATAGACGTGTGCTGCTTCCTCAAAATCACGTCCGATATGTGCATTACTAATAGAACCAACTCTTTGAAAATTATTCATACAAATCCCCTTTGTGTTTGCATTAGATTTTCACGCGAATTTGCCCTGTTAGGAGTTGTTGCATTAAGCCTTTTTTTAGTTCCTCGTATTTTACTTTTTCCTCTTCGTACACTTCGATTTGTTCATCTACGGTTGAGAGGATTTGGGCGATTTTTTGTTGTTCTTTTAAATTCGGAAACGGTATCTTAACTTCACCAACATCAACTAAACTTACATTAGATTGATTCCCTGTTCCTCCAACACCTATTTCAAAAAAGCTCATTCGAAACAGCTCTGTTTGTAAAAAGTAGAAATAATATCTTGAGTCAATTTTCTCTTTATCTTTTCTTAGACAACCTACACGCTGATTTACAACTAATACATTATCTCTTTCAATAAATGCAACGTTGCCGTAATCTCTTTTTCCAACTGTACCAGTTAATGAAATAACAATATCTTCATTCTGTAACTTATATTTATTTTGTGGCTCTAAAATATCATTTATTGAGATGAAAGCTTTATTTTTAGTTAAATCTAGCTTTCCTTGTTTTACATTTCCCATTTTTATAACTTGTAATGTTTCCTGCTCGGGTTCACTTTTAAAGAGTTTACTTTTAAACGCATAACCTGAAATTAAAGCAAAAACTTCTTTTATACTTTTAACTTGCCAATCGGCAGGTATCTCCCCAAGCTCTGTCTGCTTAAACTCCGTATGCCCAATCCCTTTTGTTAACAATTGCTGCATTAAACCTTTTTTCAATTCCTTTGTTTTCACAATCAACTGCTCGGTTTCATAAATTTGCTCGTCTACGGTTGAAAGGATTGAGGCGATTTTTTGTTGTTCCTTCAAAGTTGGTAGTAATAGTTTAATCACTTTAAAGTCATTATAACTAATTTGCTTACCATCTCTAATGCCTACAATAGAACCTTTCAATTTATCAATAAACCAAAATGATTTAAATAAGTGTCTAAAATAATCTGTATCTACTCCCTCAAGTGGTTGAAGAATAGTGTAAGCAGGACTTGAAATCCCTGTTATTTTTGAATATTCTATCCCTCCTTGAAAAGACCTTAAGCTAATTACAAATTGTCCCGATTCAATTAATTTGTATGTTTTTAATGATTTTTTATCGTATTTGATATTTATATCTAGGTCATCTCTATAAACGACACCGTTATCTTGTGTAACAGAGAGAACTGGTAATGTTTCAAACCCCTTTTTAGAGACATTTTCAAATAATTCACCAGTAGTTTTAACTTCCCACTCACTCGGTATCTCCCCAAGCTCCGTCATCTTATACCCTTCACGTACTTCACTCATTAAATTTCACCTACCCCAAGCTCACGTAAGTATTCATTTAACTTCGTTTTCGTGTCGTTACGTTTTGCTTCGATTGCTTGTAAGTCTTGTAGAACTGCTGCAATATCGACTTGTTCTTCTTCCTCCGACTTATCAATATAGCGTGTGATATTTAAGTTGTAGTCGTTATTTTTGATTTCTTCTAATGACACAACTCGCGCGTATTTTTCAATGTCCTCATATGAATCATACGTTGCGACAATTTTTGCAACATCCTCATCACGTAACGTATTTTGGTTTTTCCCTTCTTGGTACTCACCTTCTGCTGCGATGAATAGGACGTTGCCTTTACGCTTTTCGTCTTTATCACGATTGAAAATAAGGACACTTGCTGGAATGCCTGTGCCGTAAAATAGGTTCGATGGTAAGCCGATAACAGCCTCAAATAAATCCGACTCTAATAAGCCTTGACGAATTTTCCCCTCTGCACCACCACGGAATAGCACACCATGCGGCATAACAACACCTGCTTTACCGTTCGCCTTTAGTGACGCAATCATGTGCTGAATAAACGCAAAGTCACCCGCATTTTTCGGTGGGATGCCGTATTGGAAACGACCGTAAGCATCATTTTCTGCTTCTTCACGTCCCCATTCCTTAAGAGAAAACGGTGGGTTAGCGATTACGCGGTCAAACAGCATAATCTCGCCATCTTCTACTAACTTCGGTGTACGAATCGTATCACCTTTGACAATCGTATGGTCAGGTAAGTCGTGTAGTAATAAGTTCATTTTCGCAATCGACCACGTATTTAAGTTCTTTTCCTGTCCGAAAAGCGAAAGCGATTGTGGATTGCCACCTGTCGATTTCACGTAATCCACTGATTGAATTAGCATCCCGCCCGAACCACACGTAGGGTCGTACACGCGCATCCCTTCCTCTGGCTTAATGAGTTTCACGATAAGCTCTACCACTTTTGACGGCGTATAGAACTCGCCACCTTTTTTACCTGCATCATCGGCGAACATCTTAATCAGGTACTCGTAAGCGCGTCCTAGCATATCTGGCTCTGAAAGGCTTTCGTTACGTAAATCTAATAATTCAAAGTGCTGTAAAAGACGTTGTAGCACACCATCTGTTAATACTTCTTTACGGTTGAAGTCGATTGGTGTTAAAACTCCTTCAAGCGTCTTGTTTTCATTCTCAAGCGCCTCAAATGCCACGTTAATCGCTGAACCGATATTTTCAGCCTGTGAACGAATCACCGTCCAACGCGCAGCTTCTGGTACGTAAAACTGATATTGGTCTTGGTCGTCTACTAACAACGCCCCAATTTCCTCACCATGCTCTGCCATAATCGCCGCACGATGCTCCTCAAACACGTCATTTAAACGCTTTAAGAAAAGCAAACCGAATATGTAATTTTTAAAATCCCCAGAATCCACCGAGCCACGTAAAATGTCGGCTGACTTCCAGAGATGTGATTCTAGTTCTTGTAGTGTTAGTTGTGTCATTTGAACTTCCTCCAATAGAAAAATTATTCCATTTCATAATGCAACAGTACCATATATTTGCCATTTGTTGATATGACATTCTAAAGTGACTGTACACTTATACATTATTATAATTTATTTCATTGTTTGCTTAAGAACATTTTAATAATCCATTTGAATTTTAGAAGGCTTTATTGTATGAAATAAAGCCAAAATAATGTATATTTTTAATCTAAAAGCTGTATAATCTTAATATTAAGTTCAATTTTTTTATTTTTTATCTTAAGGAGGTATTATAATGGCGATTCAAGGTATTAAAAAACTACCTATAAGTATTGAGCCTAATCAAGCTACATCACTGTTAATGAAGTTGGCAAATATATCTTCTGAAATTGGACGTCTAGATGAGAAATTTAAGCGTTCTATATTAAAGAGTGATTTAATCAACACTCTCGCATTAAAAGAATCTGTTCAGTCTACAAGGATTGAAGGTACACAAGTTACATTTACTGATATGGTCGAACAAATTCATAAATCCGAGCAAAAGTGGGAGCATTTAGAGGTATTAAACTACCAAAAAGCATTAACAATGGGGCAAGAACGAATTCAAAACGGCTATCCGGTTTCAACAAGGCTCATTTTAGAACTTCATTCCATTCTTATGGATGGAGCAGCGCGAGGTACTAATATAGCAAAAGGCGAGTTCAGAAAGATTCAAAACTGGATTGGACCTACAAAAAAAATTGAAGATGCCGTATATATTCCAATCGCGGCAAACGAAATAGAGGATTATCTGGATAACTGGGAAACATATGCGAATCTGCATCCTTATGGCGAAAAAATGAGTACAGCTCATTTATCTGATGGTGGATTTATTATTGATGAACATGCCCATCCGTTACTCAAAGTTGCAATTCTTCATGCTCAATTCGAATCCATCCATCCATTTTTAGATGGTAATGGACGTTTAGGGCGAATCCTCATCGCACTTTACATGATGCAATCAAAACAAATCTCTAGTCCTATATTCTTCGTAAGTGAGGAACTAGAGAAACAAAGAGCTAGATATTATCATTTATTAAACGGCACAAGAGGAGATAACCCTAATTGGTATAATTGGCTATCGTTCTTCTTAGATGCTTCTCAACGTATGGCTGATAAGCTAAATACCCTTCTAGATAAAGCTGAATTGATGGCTAAAGAAGGCATGTTGAAGTGCGACACACATATTCAGAAGCAAATTTATATTCTGTCGTTCAGACATCCGAACTTAACTGCTATTCAAGCTGCAAAGCAATTTAATTTAGCTCCGACAACTGCTAGAAATGCGCTTAACTTCTTAGACGAAAAAGGGCTGCTTTTTAAAGACAAATCGCAAAAGCGCAATGTTGAATATTTCAACTATGATGTACTTGATTTAATCAATAGCTAAACCTATAAAACGGGCATCCATAAAAATTATTGGATGTTCGTTTTATAACATTCAGCAGTACAAAACCTCTTATCTTTGCCAATTTACATCACAAAAACGTCCATTCATTGACCGATTATAGTTTTCTCATCTATCTTTGCCATTTCACATCACAAATTCATAGGATGTTTGATTCCGTTAAACTGTTTATCCTTGCCTAATTACATCACAAATCGCGTAGTTGCGCCTTGTACACGACAAAACCATCTATCTTTGCCATTTTACATCACAAATTAGAGTCAAAATGAAATTAATGGTTACTTCACTTTATCCAACATAATCATTGCAAGTAACATTCGAAAACCAAAAGTAATTATTTTGTCTGTGTTTGCTGTATCTAATCGACAAAGCAGAACTTATTTCTAACTATGCAATCACTTTATTCTCGTTTTTCTCCACTCCCGCAAAACCCTCAAAAAAATAAATTTCTAACTATGTTCAGTAACAATAAAGTTCTGCTTTTTCGCCCGCTCTGAACCCGCATTGCACCGTTGGTAGTTAGAACAAAGTTGTGTCGCAAAATCACCGATTTTCCCAATTATTTTCCAACCCAAAAACAGAACTTAATTCTCGTTCGAATAAAGTCCTGCTTTTCCCTTGCCTTTCTCCCGCAATCTCCCCGCCCTCACCACGCAAGCACCACAGGTGCAGTCCATCATCTCTCCACGCACATTCTCTGACGCCTCCAGCGCCCGTATCACGCTTTTCTCGGCTCCTTTCCTTATTAATAGTCGTTTCACCTTCCTCTCGCCTTCTCACGCCCTCTACACGCAAAAACAGGAGAATCCACGGCGGATTCTCCTGTTCTTCATTCATTGCTCCAGTATCGGAGCAGTTCTTTGTTCTATTTTTGATACACCTTTGTTCTATACAAGCAAAGCTTTGTTCTGCTCGGACATATACTGTTCAGCAACAATAAAGTTCTGCTTTTTCGCCCGCTCTGAACCCGCATTGCACCGTTGGTAGTTAGAACAAAGTTGTGTCGCAAAATCACCGATTTTCCCAATTATTTTCCAAACTAAAAGCAGAACTTAATTCTCGTTAGAATAAAGTCCTGCTTTTCCCTTGCCTTTCTCCCGCCATCTCCCCGCCCTCACCACGCAAGCACCACAGGTGCATTCCATCATCTCTCCACGCACATTCTCTGACGCCTCCAGCGCCCGTATCACGCTTTTCTCGGCTCCTTTCCTTATTAATAGTCGTTTCACCTTCCTCTCGCCTTCTCACGCCCTCTACACGCAAAAACAGGAGAATCCACGGCGGATTCTCCTGTTCTTCATTCATTGCTCCAGTATCGGAGCAGTTCTTTGTTCTATTTTTGATACACCTTTGTTCTATCAAGCAGCACTTTGTTCTGCTCTGACATAGTACATTATATCTTTAGAACTTCCTTTCCTTTCATAAACACTTTAATATCCCCATCTTCAGAAATCTTAATAGCTAACGCATTTTTAGAGGCTTCTTGACAAGCATTTGTTCCTGTTCCAAACAACTCCTTACCGTTATTACCAACCTCTATTACTTCTCCAATACTAAGTATATTTAAGCTATCATCAAAGATTATAGCGCCGTCAATTGAACATAAATTTTTCAAATAACTTACGCTTAAATTTTGAATATTAAAGTGTCGCCCTCCCTTTTTTATTAACTTAGAAAATTCCTTCGATGTATTAGGAGCTCTTAACGGCAACTCCTTTAATCTCTCATTAACAGTTGACGTATCTAGTGACAAATCAAAATCCCCATAAGAATCAGCCTTGATTATTATTAAAGTACTAATACTTTCATTCGACAAATCACATATCAGATTAAACAGTTTTTTTACACTACCCGAAATGTGCAATAACACATCATTTTCCTTTTCCTTGTCTCCAAGAACCAGAAATAATTGATTTCTTAATAAACAATAGTTCAAAATTATATAATGCAACATTTGATAGTTTTGTACTTTCCAATTCCCATTTTTCGAGGTAATAACAAAGCTGTCATCTACATAAATAGATGTTTTGTTTTCAAATACTTTGAAAAGAATATAATTCGCTTTAGAAATACTAGTATTTATAAAAGCTGTTCTAATACCTTCATTAATTGTGGCTAATATTCCTTTAACCACTTCCGGTTTCTCTCCACTACTCGAACTTACTAATTCCTCTACCTTTTCTATCTTATTAGAGAATTCTCTTTTTATTTCATCCACATGCTTTATAAAATTATATTCTAAAATTTCATCAATTATACTTTTCGTTAAATATATCTCCTGTGGATTTACGGTATGTAGAATCCCCATAACCATAAAATTCTCATCAACTACTATTAAATTATTGTTCCCATTTAGTAATCTTAAAAAGGGTTTTTCGGTTTCAAAAAAAGATACCACTCCTTTTTTAGGTTCTATTTCAATTAATTCCAGCCTATAACGATTTAATAATTCTTTTAAGCCATCAGTATCAGACAAAATAAATCCATATTCTGTATAAGTTGATTCATAAGTTTTACCACTGATTATTGATAAATCATCTAAAAAAGCAGTACATTTATACCTGTAGAGAGAATCTTTTAACTTTTCTTTATTAAATATAAATGAAAGTGATAAGTCTTTTTGTAATGTCGCTAACAAGGACCAATCTAATTCACATTCAGTGTTGATATTTTTTTCTAAAATATCTATTAAGTTCCCAGCTATTTTATAAGCGATATCTTCATATAAAGACAAATTAATTTCACTTATTAGCCTAAAACCAAAATCAATATCTCCGTTATTTTTAATATCTTCAATCGGTAGCGTTATTTCTACACCTATATAATCAGAAAGCAACTTGCCTACCTCTTCTAGATATACTTTAGCTTCTTGAATCAAAAACTCGTCCAATTTATCCACTTCCTACACCTCCTGTTATAAAAATATTAAATATCATCAAACCATATTTTTTCTAAATCAATAGTTTCGCTCTTAGGTTGTAAGCTTTTGTCGAGCAACGGAACTTTTAGTAGAACAGGTGATTCGGTAGCTGTACCAGTAAAAATTGCATCACCAGAAGATAGTATTGGTAATGAATCAAATGATAGTTTATCAATAAAAGATACCGAGCGAGCAATTGCTCTTAAATCTAACTCATTTACCAATCTATGTATGAATAGATTATGTAGCTGCGAAACAATCGTTGAAGATATATCCGATGGACGTTGACTTGCAATTATTAAGAAAACGCCAAATTTCCGTCCCTCTTTAATCGCTTCCTCAAACACCTCTAACCTATAATCCTTCCATTGCTCACTTTCACGATTCGAGTCTTCTGAAAGAATATTATGAGCTTCATCAATCACTAAATGAATTGTTTGCAAACTTGAGCTTGTTTGTTTAACTTTATGCTCTTCATAAATTTTTTTAACAATTAATAAAGGTATCATCTTCTTCATATCGATGTTTAATTCTTTCAGAGATATACTGTATATCAAATGGTTTGGATGAAGTTCTATAAAATCTTGTTTCCCAAAGTCAAAAACCTTATGTATTTCTTTTTTCCTCTTATAAAACCTCATCAATACAGGACTAATATTCTCATAAATTATTAAATTATCCCGCAAATCATAGATAATCCTTAAATCCATACATAAATGAAATAAATTTAAATAATTAATCTGTTCGGGTACATCTAACTTCAATAAATCCGACCTAAAGTTATGAATTTCTGCCTCCCTATTTTCTTTAACATTAAAATATATATTTCCGTTTTTATGGACGACATACGATGTATCTGTTTCAAAAGCCTTTCTAAATAACGAATTTGAATTACCATTACTATATAATTGATAATTCCTATTTAAACTAGCATATCGATAAGGGTCTGTGACTTCGAAGAAACTCTTAATTGCATTAAATAAATTAAGAAGGATATCATATTCTTTTTTAGTGAATGTTGGAGTCGATATCATAGCATCCATAACTTTCGTTAATGCATTTTTAATGTGACGCATCATTTCTTGCTTATCGTCTTTTTTAAAGTGTTCTACTAAATCTAGGGTCCTTTTAATAAACGGCTTTTGTGTCTTTTCCGTAGCTTGCAACAATATACTCCAAAATTCTTCGTCTAACCAATCTTCTTTAATAGTAAGTTTTTCAGACACACTTCTTGTAGATAAATTAATATTGTATTTATTATCAGCAATACTTTCTCCATTAGTATATTCACCGTTAAAATCTAATAAGATAAATTTAGACTTAGAATAGGCAACAGCTGGCAACTTTTCATTTAAACTTCTTAAAACATAAGAAAGCGTATTAGACTTACCACTTCCCGTATTACCAAAAATCCCTATATGACTAGCAAACAACTTATTTATTCCAACTTTTATAGATATATCATCAAATATCGAATTACCCAAGTTAATATAATGCTCATCATTCACTTCATAGATTTTATTAATATCGCCTTCCGATAAAATAAATACTTCATTAAATAAATTTGGTAATTCTGCTAACCCGCGTTTTAATTTACCTTGATAGATATTCCCTATGACCGACAATTCTAAAAAACGTTCTTCAATAATATTGTCTTGAACTCTGATTTCCTTTAAATACTCCTTTATAACTTTACCTATAATTACTATATAATCTTTTTCGATTTTCATTAATCCACCGATACCTATATTCTTGTATATATTACCGTTATGGAATAAGTTACTTTTTCTCAGATGACTATCTACCTTTACTATTACATTCCTCCCGTTAATCTCAAATACTTTTCCTATTTTTGAAAATGCTTTTTCAGCTAGTACATTCTTCATTAACTTAAACTCACCCTCTAATTTTTGGCTTTCGCTTTAAGTTCTTCAAATAGAGAAATGAAAGCAGTAAAATCTATGTTAATCCGCTTATCAGCATCTATAGGTTTATCAACAAATCTAACATCAATTTCATCCGACGATTTTTCAAGTCTGACTATCTTTACATTGTTATAACTCTTAAATAAATGGTATAAATCTATTTCGTCTTTAATACTAAACGGAAAAATAATCAATGTTAAACTTGGATTACCTAATGCTCGTTTTGTAATAGAACGAATATGCTCATCAGCAAATGAAAACCCAAAACAGAATAATACGCTTTGTTCCCGTTCAAGTTCGTTAGCATAAAATCGCGACATATCATAATAAATATGTTCCAAAAGCGTTCTAACAAATTTTTGTTTTGTAGGTAAAATAATAGGTACATTTAGATTTGTTATATGTCCTCTTTCATTTATATGCTCTGTATCTACATCTCTTAAAACTACTGCATTTTTGATTTCGATATCCGATTTCCCAATAGACCAATTTACTGAACCATGTAATTTTAAAATATTTATAATCGGTTCCTCATAAGAGTAAGAATAGTAGTCACTCAATCTAATAATCTTTTTTTGAAAATTTTTAGTACTGAATGTTCTTCTGATATACCCGTTACCACCTTCATTGTAAGGAATATCTAACAATTCACATGCAGCTTCGAAAAACAAATCATAGTTCGTAGTGAAAATATTAATTTTTTTAGGATATTTATCATTAGCTCTCATTAACAATAGCTCATATATAATTCGGATAAATTTTCGATAATTTACCAAAGCCCGTTTAATATTAATAAGATAGTTAATGATTCCCTCAGACATTTCATTCAATCTAAATCTTTTTTCTACTCTTACAAGACGGTATCTAAATTTATTATTTTTACTCGGTTTAATTAATCTCATTAACATTTTATTAGGAATAATAGAGTCCATAATAAATCCATTAATCTTTTTAGCTATTTCTTCTTTAAAATTCCCCATCGGTTCTTTGCTATGTTGTGCTACTAACGATGTAATATCCTCTTCTAAATTTCCTAACGTTTTGATTGCTGGAAAAGAAGCGCCTGACCCAATAATAAAATTGATATTCCCAGAACACACATATTTCAACATAACATCTAATGCGTTACCTTTATGAATGATAATCACCACCTGTTAAATATATACAACATTATAACATATATAACCATTCATTCAGGTGAACAATAAAGACTTTTAGCGTAGTTAATTTAACTCACTAAAAGCCTTTATAATTTAATCTATTATTTTAAAATCCCATCCCCAAAATTACTCCTAGGTTTTTTTCATGGAAATCTGTATTCAACTCTTCATATCTAGCCAGTATCTCATTTAAATCTTTATTTTCTTCAATCAACTCTAAATCATACATATAGCTAATAAAAAGTTCCATGAAAAAATACACACTTAAAATATCTCTTATTAGCTTTAAATAATTAATTTCATTATTAAAGTCATTATAATGCAATTTGTCCAGCCAGTTGCTTAATCGAACATAGTAACATTTAATCCCCCCTTTACCAAATTCACAATCGTAAAATTTATCAAAAAGAGTCACGGCTTCTTCAAAGGTGATTTTATGCTTTAAAATACCCGTTCCCTGATACTCTCCGCTTATCATTTTACTTACTAGCTCATCGGACATATTTTTGAATAAAAGCAGATTAGACTTACTACACAATAAATATCTTATATAGAGTTCACTTGATTTTAACGAAGTTATTATTGCAAGAATGAGCTTGTTTTCATTTCCCTCCCATTCACCTGTATAAAAATCATTAAAGTAATTTATGCTTTCTCTATGTATTTCCATAGCTTGAGTAAGCAATTTCATAATTTCATCTCCTAAATTATTAATTAACCTTTACCTTTTGGCGTTACCTCATCAAACCACTCACGCTCATGAATACGCAGCCATGCAAATAAACCATTATTTATTCGGCTCAATTCTTTGCGATTTGCATTTGAATGTTCACTAAGTAACATTAACCATTGTTCTTTTCGTTCTTCGCTTGAGTAAATCGGTACGCGATTGCTTCTTTTTCTTTCTCGCTTTCCGATGACCGGCTCTAGCTCGAATAATTTATCTAACGGTACATTTAAGAACTGAAGCATTAGCAAATGTCGCAAAGGGCTTCTATTTTTAGCTGTGTTCCTTATAAATAGCTTCAGCCAATTGTTTCTTTCTTCTAAGTTGACCGCGCTCTGCATCATTTCTAAATAACCCTCTGGATAATATGCTTGAAAAACTTCAAGGAATTCGGTCATTTTTATATTGCCAACATAAGATGTTAGTTCTGCTGCTCTCAATCTATCTATATAGAAGCTACTCATATAATTCTGTGGCAAACGAATTCGATTTTGCATGAGCCATTGTACATTTTGAACGTATCGCTCATCGAATTCTTTATACACTTCAACTTCATCATTGGATAAAGTCGCACTACATACATCATCATCTGCACAAATATAATCTAAACTCTCTTTTGCTATATCTACCGGGCTTTCCATATAAAGCACTTGATGGATTGGACAATATAACACTCCGGGAACTTGTGGCAACCTACGCCAATAGCTCTCTCCAAAATTGTTTAAGTCTTCTTCGTAGCAGCAGGGGCAGTATCTCAAAAACTGTGGCGTTTTAATTTTAGACATCGGGATGCCGACCATATTCTCAATACTCATCCGGTTCCCGCATTTCATCGCATTGTATATTGCAGTCGTCTTCTCCTTAGTCATAAACGCTGTATAAAATGAAAACATTGTATGTTCCCAAATTAACTTGTCTGCTGATAAATTCGTGCAGAATGGTAGCCTTTCAATAAAAGGTCCAAGCCTCTGTGGAAAATAAACAGACTTTCCTACTTTACGATGCCGCTCGATTCCATATACATCTCTTTCTAACGCTAGCTTGCTGTCGATAGCATTCGCCTGTTTGTATCTTGCAAGAGCGCTATAAAACAGCTCGTCTGGGTAGAGAGTTGGGAAATTATTTAACATCCCCAACACCTCCAATCCAGTACTTCATATCCTCTATATAGCCTTGTTTGACTAAAGCATCATACATATTATTTGCATCTACCGCTTTTTGATAGTTAAAACGGATGTCATCCTCTTTATAGATATATTCTTGTGTCACCTTTATAGGCTGCTGATTTTTAATAGCAATTGGTTGTTTCACTATTTTCACAGGACTAACAGCGGTTTGTTTAACAGGTTGGGCTTTCTGTTCCAATTCTATCTTTCGTAAATCCTCATATTGATGCATTTTGTACGGATTTTTAGATTTAATGGCATCAATCATCGGCTGCATTAACTTAAATTGTTCTTTAGCCACCTTCCGAACCATGCTTGCAGTAAATTCCTCTTTCCCCATAGAGATAGCCATTACTTGTACATTGGCAAAGAGCTTAACGATTAAGTCCGATACACCTTGCGTATGCTCATAAAATGTCACGACCATCTCATCCGTTAATGGCGTAAAAACTTGCGTCCACTGATACCGCCATAAAGACTCTAAAAAGAAACGAAACTCCTTACCGTTCTCCATGTTGTTCCAGCTAATTTCACCATTCCCACTTACACGCCGAGCAATGCGAAACTCCTGTTGAAAAATTGAGTAAGCAGCGGGCGTACCTATAAATAAAATAGGTACACCAAATGAATTCATTAACGTCACAAAATAGTTCATCATTTGTTTGATGGCTCGGTTCTGCAAATGCTGAATTTCATCTATGACTAACAGACCTAAGCCAATGTTATTTGCTACCTGTCCCATTTGGGGAAGCATCGCATCTACGGACGTATTTTTAGACACGTTTCGCTTATAGTTACTCGTCCCAAGAATTTCATCCACTTTCATGAAAAACTGTAATGTTAAAGCCTTCAAGCTAGATGAATGTGGCGTTTGCAATATTAAATGAGTTAGCTGTAACTGATTAAACTGTTGCCCCTTATATTCGTTATGCACAATCACTTGTGGAATATTATTTAATACTCGCTGTACAGAGCTAGTCTTACCCATGCCAGAGTAACCTATTAAAGTGGCACAGCTTGCAGTTGTCCGAAACGTCGTTTGATTGTTTATATCAAAACTTTTGTTAATAATCTCCTTGCCCATTTGATTACGTTGGCGAATATAGTCCTTATCAAATGGATTACGCGAAATATAGCCCTGATAAAGCAACGAAAATGTTGTGTTCCAAACATCTAAATGACGAGGTAACGGTTGAAATAGTTTGTATAACCGCTGGACCATATGAAGACGAAAAGCACTGTCATAATCCCGTTCCGATTCATCAAATGAAATTGGCATTGCTAAACTATCAATAATGCCTTGCTTAGTCACTAATGGTGGCAACGCTTGAATAAATGGATTACTGTTATATTCCTCTAACGGTGATTCATGATAGGTCGCTTGTACAGCATCCATACCGTTTTCTAAATAGATTTTATTCATTCATCTCACCTCTAAATATCGCAAACTCATCAAATTCATCTACCAACTCCTCTGGTTCTTCCACTTTTGGCTCACGCAAGATTTCCCGTTGCAGCATTCGTTCCACTTGCTGATTATCCTTAATGCCTCTAATCCTTTGCGCCTTCGACAAATTCGGGTCACGTTCTGCCGCGCTTTCTTCTCTCGCCATGTTCACGATTTCTTCAAGTTCTTCATATAACTTCATCTTCGCTTGTAATTCCTGCTCTTTGTTCTTGCGGTCCTTATCTTGCTCATATTCTTTAAGAGCCGTTACTTCATCTAATCCTTTACCTTTATAAGCAACTAGATGCTCCAATAAAGTAAGCTTTTGAAGCTGCCCGCCCTCCGCATACATATAGATTTCCGATATATCCAATGGGTTGTAGCATATTTTCACCTTCTTGCTACCGTTCACGCGAGCTTCTACCATGTGTCCCGCAGCTAATAATTCTGGCGAAGCATATAACATTTTCTTGAATGACACGCCACGAGCAGTCAAAGTCCCTGTATCCGTTGGCAAGAGATTAATCCGAATTAATTCCTCTGGTAGTATTCGCACGCTTCCCTTATAGTGGTTAACATAGTAGTCCCAAAGCTTAATCGGTATCTTCTCTACACCTAGTTCAATCATTTCTTCTGTCAGCACATAATCCTTCAATACATGATGGTTATTGTGGAACAGCACCGTCTTAATCACTACTTTCGTAAATTCATCAATTGTCATCGTAGCCTGCAAGCGATAATCCTTTTGACCACGCTCTTTTGCTTGATTGCCTTTAATCACTACACCATCAGCAAAAGGCTTTATTTTAACGTTAAGCTGCTCAAAGGCTTGTTCTATAATCCCTTTATAATCAGCGTGATACGGCGGGGTTTGCTGAATGACGATGCCTAACTGCTCAATTGCATGCTCTATCCGCTTCCCTTCTAAAGCTCCTTGGTCAGTCAGTATTTTGCTCGGTACGCCAAACGCCCATTCACTATCATCTATTTCAATGCCGTACCGCTTGCAAAATTCCTTTTTAGAAGTCATCGCGTTATATAGCGCTAACATTTCTCCGCCATATCCATTCAACGATTCAAAGGAAATACAGAAGCCCATTATCATACGAGTAAATGCACATACAGCCATATGCAGCGTAGGACGACCAACAATTACATTACGGTTTGTAGAACTCACAAGGTAAACGTCAAATTGCGTGGAATCAAACTGCCATCCCTCACTTGTAGACGTGCCAATGATTGCTCGATGATTTTGCTGGTAGTTACGCATACCTTGACGTTGGATAATCTCCTTTTTTGTATCATTCAATCGTTTGAACCAATAAAGGAATTGATTATACGTTGGTACTGCTTTATCCAAAATAGGTATCGACACACCATTCTCATTTACTGAATCAACTGTGTAATAATCCTTTAAAACCATTTCATAAACGAATTTCAAGCTGTTATTACGTTCGTTGTAATAGTACTTATTTAAAGCAGCTCTAAATTGGCGTTTTACTTTTTCGTCTACATTGATGCCGCAATCGCGGCCTTTCTTACTCGGTCTTCCTACTTTCTTGCCAGATAAATTACGAATCTTCCCGGTTGACCCGCATTTATAATAATTAGGCAACAAGCTATTTTTTGTACTACCACCACGCCAATATTTCAATAACAACGCTTTAAATCCGTTGTAGCTTATCTGGTATTTACATAACACTTTATCAATTGCCGGCTTGCGGTAGCTCCCGATAAACGCGAACTCTTCATTATCTAGTTCCTGCAAAAACGCTGTTACCATTTCCCACGCCTTATCCCGCTTTTCTCGTTCCTTCTCGCTTAATTGCTCTTCTGGGACAGTACGAATATACGTATCGGGAACCTCAATCCACTCTTTTGAATGAATCGCCTCTATTAAATCCTTCGACTGCATTGGATAACACCAACGATTTCCTTCCATATTAATAACGTAGATAACATTAGCTAATTGATTAATATGCAGCACACGAATGACATTGCCATTACCATGCTTAAATAACTGATTAACAACCAAATTCATAATGACCTCCTACTTTAACTCCTCTAGCGTTGCAGCAAGATTAATTGCATTTTCAATGTTTACTTCTAAACATTTTGTCGCCAATAAATAGCGAAAGAGCCATAACGCTTTCCCCGGCTCTAGTCCCTCCTCATATTCGAATTCATTTAATAGCAATTTAATTGGTATAGAGGTGTTATTTTGTATATAAGCTAATAATGCATTTGCTAATCCATCTTCCTGCATATCCTGTAGTAGCGTTTCTCGACACCATTCAATATTTTCGCAGAGCTGTCGCGGTAGCTGCTTCTCCGTGATTATTTTCCAATCTACCCCCCGCGCTTCCCAATATCGTCGCTCAATCTCTAATTTTTCGAGCGTAATTTTCTTGGCTAACTCACTCGTATTTTTTACAGTCCGCGCAATCAACCTTTCTTCCCCGCCTTCTCCCCGCACTGTTAATAAAAACGTAGTACATATAATTAACGGATAGCCATCTGCATCAGTAAACTTATCTAGCCGTAGCCCTTCCTTATCATCAATCACCTCCATTAAATCTAACAATGGATAGCTTTCACGAATATCAAGAACCGCCTCGCTATGCTCAAATATTAAAAACGCACGAAGCTGGTTGTCTGAATGAAGATGATGGATACGCTTCGTTTTTATTCCTTGAATACGAGTAGCTCTCCCCTTGCTTGAATAATCGGAAGTTTTCACCCATGGAATATAATCTTTCCCCGTTCCCTGTCCTCTACCTTCCTTAATAAATCGCTTTACCTTCGCGTTCTGCATTTTAACCTCCTAAAACGTCAAAAAAAGCACCCATGACATATATGTAACAAAGACCGTTTTTTTAAAAACAGAATGTTACATACAAGCATGGATGCTTATAAGCAGATTTCATTTATGATTTTGACAGCACTTAATTATCTCTGTGCACAAATTTATTATAACAAATTTTAAAAATTGAGTGAAAAAAACATTACACTTTTTTTGATGATTTTTTGATTACTAAAATATTTACACTCTAAAACATACGACTAATTAAAAGCTTGATTTAACAGTCTAAAAAGGATGCGTTTTTATTTTTTGTTTACTATATTATTCACTCTACAAGCACTTATTTTATATGAAACATAAAAAAGCAAATTGTTATCAACACTAGTCCATTTGCCACGATTGATTGTTAATACTAATAGATTTACACTGGCTTTAATTCCGCTAACGAAAGGAAATTAAAACTATGAATCTTAAACATAAAAAATTGCGAGCTTCTTTATCACCTGATGAGTGGGAACGATTTACCTTAGAAGAATTCGCTGCCATCATTAACTTCTGTAAAATTGATGCTAATGGCGAACCGATAGAAATAAACTATACAGGGGACCGTTTATTCATCTACTATTGCGGAACTACCTTTATGTTGCGTACACAAATCGATTTAAAAACTCTTGTTATCGCTGGCTTTGCACCTTTAAATCAAAATCCCTTATTTATTGAAGAATTCGTAAGTGCAATATATTTCTATGCAAAGAAAAACAATTACACAAACCTTTTAATTGAAAACTGCTTTGATGATTTTAAATTCCTAATGGTAAACTTAGGTTTCCAACCAATGAACAGCGAGTTTAGTCATTTCCAAAAAAGAATGATTAGCTATTAAACCTATTAAACAGCTCCCCGCATATGCTCTAGGAACATTGCGGGGAGCTGTTTTACTTTTATAATTTCATTCAATTAAAAGAACGAAATCTTTTTCAAACTATTTTCGATGCTTTCTGCTGTAAGCCCCAAATACCTCATCGTTGTTTTTTGCGATGAATGATTAAATATCTCCATTAAAGTCGCTACATCTTTAGTTGCTTGATAGTATATGTAGCCAAACGTTTTACGCATCGTATGGGTTCCTACTGATACATTACCAATCATTTCTCCAGCCTTAGTGATTATCCGATAAGCTTGCGTTGTTGTTATATGTCCATTACCTTTACGGCTTGGGAATAAATACTCTACATCTGAAGGAAGCGTTTCAATATAATCTGCAATATCCGCCATTAAACTATTTAAATACACTGTACGTTCTTTTTGAGTTTTACCTTCACGAATTTTAAATGAACTTCTTCCTTTTACTTGCTCTACTTTTAAGGACACTAAATCACCGCAGCGTAAGCCTGTGGAAATTCCTAATTTAAATAGCAGCTGGTTCCGCAAGCCGAACTCTTTTGACATTCCAAGCGCTTCCAACATATTATGAATTTCAACTTTCGTTTTTAACGGCTGTACATCAATCAACATACCTTTTTTTGCTTTTAAATTCGCCATCCAATCACCTCAATAAATATGTATGGTTTTCATTTTAAAATTCGAAAAGGATACATTAACACTCGCCTAAAATTAAAGATGCTATTAACTCAACATTTTATAGGTATCCTTTTGCTCAAAAGCATACATTAAACAAATCCGGAAAACCCGAACCATAAAATATGGTCGGGCTCTCTAGGGCGTTATTCAAAAATCCAACGTCTTGGATATTCTGTACCATGGAACATCTCTTCTAATTCTAGGATATTTTTTTCAGCATTATCATTTAGTGACACACCTTCAAAATGAACTGACTCCGCTTCAAGTAATTCTTGGTTTATTTCACTATATATATCAAGAATTGCTTTATCAAAAGATGCTGTTAGCATATTGTAAATTAACTCATGATTCATCATGTCCTCAAGTAGACTAGGATATTTAGGGATTAGGTTTCTAATATCTGTATCTTGGCAAGTTGCTAAAATTAAAAGTTCTTCTTCATTCCTAGTAATGCCAAACTGAAAGATATATGAAACACCTTCTATATCTAATAGTGTATCAATAGCAATTGTATCGTATGGTCCAAACACTACGCCCGGTGAATAAGTAACTACTTCATTGCTAGTCAGCTCAATGTTTGTTTTCACCATTTCTACTTGCTTGTTCTCAATTTTATTTTTCATTTCCGTTCCTCCAAGTTCTGTTTGATTTTTTCTTCAAGCACACCAAATTTTTCAGCAATATATTTCTGAAACTCTGTATGTGCCTGCGTAATTTTTTGTTTGTAGTACTCTTTGGCGTCTTCCTGTAGCGATGTTAATTGCTGGTCAACAAAAAGCTTAAACTTTTTATCTAGCAATAATTCGCCTAGCATTTCTCTCTCTGCGTGCTTCGATTTTTTAGTGTTTGTGATTCCTAGTTGTTCATTTAACCACGCCACACAATCAATCTCTTTCGTACCACAGAAAACTCTATACTTCATTTCTACTAGCCCGATATCACCAAAGAATAACTCGCTGTAATGTTCGTTTGATAATGTGTCAAAACCTCTGTTTTCCAATAGTTAACCTCACCTTCCTTAAATCGATTGATGATTATAGTCAACATTAAAACATACGTTCTATTTTCACGCAAGTATTTTATGCATATTTTTATGCAAAAAATAAATAGAACAAAAATAAAAAACCCTTTAAAATCGAATGTTTTCAAGTGAACACCCAAAACGAGAAATGAATTTTATGTATTTTTATTCATTTCAATGTTACCTTCCAAACATTCATTTTTGTTCATAGCGTTCGCAAAACTCTAGTAATGCCTGCGAAACGATGTCTTGCATCTTGTAATGTTGATATTGCCTTTGGAAGAGTTCCGAGAATCGTTTGTAGACATCCTCTTGTATTCTCAAGCTAATTGGTTTATATGTTCGATTAGCTAAAAGCAAAGGGTCAATAACCAATCGTTGCTCATCTTCGGATTGCCCAGCTTGTAAAATTAAGCCCTTTAAAATGTCTAAATTGTCTTCCAAAAACTGCAACGTATCTTGCTGAATCTCATCCAGTTCCTGCCGTTGCAACACATATCTTTTACGGTTGCTATCATATTTGTATCCAGCAGATTTGATTGGCTTCTCAAGAACGTAGGCTCCAACGCCCATTTCCTCTGCAATTACCTTAAGCTGCTTCATAGCTCGCTGCTTGTTTAACCACCTAACTTGCTCTTCAATCTCCAAGTTCAAATAATCTTCAATCGACAAAATAACCACCTCCTCACTTTTGATTTTTTATTTTATACAAGTGCTCTACAAACTATTCCAAAAAACATGTTCTACCTTTTTCTAATGCACTTTTGTATTGCATTTAATTACAGCTCCATATTTTTTGGTTTTTTATCTTATACAAACTCATTGCAAATTATTACTTTGTACGACAAAAAATATGTTCTATCTATTTTTTTGTGTGCTTATATCATGCATTTCACTTAATACCGGATAACTCTTAAATAAAGCACTGCAATTTCTACATAGTGTTATATTTGCACCTACTTTTCCATACAATAGCTTGTCATTACTTATTCGGGAGCGTAGGTGCGAGAACGCGGATAAGTAATTTCAAAATTATATTCGGAGGTGCATTCTCGATGGCAAATTGCATTAAATATCTCAAACAACAAGACAAGCACTTACTCCATGCATTCAAATCATGTGGTGTTTTAAATCTGGAGCACATCGAACATTACATCAGCAAAGGTAGGCTTAAATGCTTCATTAAAGATGGCTATATAAAAGAGTCACTAGCTTTTTGCTCCAATAACCAAACAGAGCGTATTTACTTTTTAACAGACAAAGGGAAAAAGTTTGCTTCCAAACATTGTGTTTTAGGTCACTTTTATCGTTCCGGTTCAGTAACGCATGACATAGCAATTGCTAACTACTATATGGCGCTATCGCTGGAGCAACGTTTGACTTGGATTACAGAGAGAGAACTTTTAAATGTTCATAACCAAACATCTAAAAATTCAATATCAGAGGATTTGTTTGAAGA
>NZ_JBIWBA010000031.1:0-33819 GCF_044760715.1 Lysinibacillus sp. NPDC098008 | reverse complement strand
ATAAGGCACCTTCCATTCAAAAACGAATGGAAAGTGCCTTATTTTTGTTTGAAAAACTAATTCATCGTAAAAAATGTAAGTTTTTCAGTGCCCTCCTATTTGTAAAGGCTTTTTCTAAATGAACAAAACTATTAGGGTGTCACAACTTTTTCAATCTCTGTTAAAATATCATTTGTTTGGATATGCGTTTTATAAAAATCATATACAGGTGTAAGCTGTTCCTTAAAGCGTAGTCTTTCTTGCTTACTCATTGTATAAACATTGAAATGATCCTGTTGCATCAGTTTTTGCATATCTTGATCATTCATTGATCTTGCTTGCTCAAATTGCCATTCTGTTGTTTCTTTCATAGCTGCGATTATTTGTTTTTGGATTTTCTCAGGTAATGAATTCCAAAAGCTTTCATTGATTAAAACGGCATAGCCTAAAATGCCATGCTGGGTAATGGTCATATGCTTTTGTACTTTATAAAAGCCTTTAGAATAAATATTGGAGGCGGTATTTTCCTGTGCATCAATTGTATGTGTTTCTAAATCTGTAAAAAGCTCGCTAAAGGATACCGATGTTGGTTTTGCGTTCACTGCTTCAAATTGTTTTTCTAATGTTCTACTCGGCATTGTGCGAATACGTAAGCCCTGTAAATCTTCAAAGGTATGAATGGGCTGGTCGGCAGAGGTTAAATGTTTAAAGCCATTGTACCAAAAGCCAAGCCCTTTCACACGAAGACGGAGCGGTTCTAGTTCTGCTAATAATTGTTCACCGATTGTCCCTGTTAGCACCTCATGTATTTGCTCCTCTGTATGAAAGAGATAGGGTAAATCAAGCACCTGCCAGCTAGGTACATATGTTGTCATTTTCGAAAATGTAGGGACAATCATTTCGACATCACCTTTTTGTAAAGCACGAAATTCATTTTCATCATTAAATAAAGAGGCGTTTGCATAAACGTGTACTTTGACCTTACCAGCTGTCTTTTCCTCTACTAACTCAGCAAATTTATTAGCAGCCTGTCCCTTTGGTGTATTTTCGGCTACAACATGACTTAAATGTATCGTAATTTGTGTGCTTAATCCTGTTTGTTCATCATCATAAGGAAGGGGTTTGGCTAGTAGTAAGCCTTGCTGCACGCTAATCACAGTAATTAACAATAAAACAGTGATAATAGTTCCTAGAATAAATTTTTTCATTGATTGCACCTAATTAATTTGTATTTTCTGATGTTTTTGTTATTTTAACATACGAAGTAAGCTAAAATATAGTCGAAGGGAGGCGAATTTGTTTGAAATTACAAAGGTTGTCAATGGAACGAAAAATTATGTTTCTGACATTTTTTATTCTTATGCTTTCCTTTAGTATTGGTGGTACTTTTTTATTAGGGTTTGTGATGAATGGACAAAAGACAGACCTTCGTGACCAGGCATTACTTGTAGCTAAAACGGTTTCACAGCTTCCTGAAATTAAAAATTATATTGCACAGCCAAATTTTCAAGAGGCAACAGCGCATATTCATCCAGTTGTAGAAGAAATTCGTGATATAAATGAGGCACAATATATCGTTGTGCTTGATATGCAAAGACGCAAATATGCTCATCCAAATCCACAGGAAATTGGACAAATCTCACAATCTAGTGATCTCAATGCCGCTTTTACAGAGCATTATTATACATCCATTGCACATGGTGAGCATGGCAATATGATGCGTGCCTTTGTGCCTATTATGAGCAATGAGGGGCAACAGATTGGCGTTGTCATTGTAGGCTATAGTGTGCTAACAGTAGTGGAATTACTGCAATCAATGCAGATCGAGCTAATGATAACGATTGTACTATCATTATTTTTTAGTGCATGGGGTGCACACACATTAGGGCTACATATAAAAAAGCAAATGTTTGGGTTAGAGCCTCATGAAATAGCCAAAATGTATGTAGAACGAACAGAAACCTTTAATGCGATGCATGAAGGGATTATTGCCATTGATAATGAGCTGACCATTACTATTTTTAATGAAAAGGCATGCGATATACTAGGTGTTCATGAACGCCCTTCCACATTGATTGGGCAAAAAATATTCCATGTGTTGCCAGATACACGGCTTCCTGAAATTTTAGAGCTTGATCAACCAATCTTTAATCGTGAGCTATATATTAATAACCATAGTATTATGAGCAATCGCATCCCTATACAGGTGAATGGCAAAACAGTTGGAGCCGTTGCGATGTTTAAAGATCGTACAGAGGTGAAAAAGCTTGCGGAGGAACTAACAGGTGTCAAGGCATTTGTCCAAGCGTTACGTGTACAAACACATGAGCATAAAAATAAACTGCATACAATTGCTGGGTTGTTACAGCTTGGTCATTATGAACAGGCATTGACCTACTTAACACAGGTGAAGGAAGAGCACGATGAAATTACGAATTTTTTAAATGAACGTATTAAAAATGAAAATATTTCAGGGCTATTGCTTAGTAAAATTTCCTATGCCAAAGAACAAGGTATTCGCTTGGACATTGACCGTGAAAGTCGCTTCACAACATTTCCGCCGAATTTAGATCATCATGATTTTGTTATTCTATTTGGGAATTTAATTGAAAATGCCTTTGATGCAGTAAAGGATGCACAAGTTGAGGAGAAAGTAATTCATGTATCAGTTGATGAAGATGATGATGTGCTAGCCATCCTTGTATCAGATAATGGGGTTGGTATGACAGATGAAATCAAGAAGCATATTTTTGACAATGGCTATTCCACAAAAGAGAAAAGTTATCGTGGGATAGGGCTTTATTTAATAAAAGAAATTATTCATAAAGGGCAAGGGGATATCGAAGTTGTGAGTGAGCCAAATAAAGGAACTAGCTTTTTAATCACTTTTTATTATTGTTAAGTAGGATGGAGGGATGACAATGGCACAAATAACCGTATTATTAATTGAAGATGATCCAATGGTGCGAGAGGTCAATCGTCAATTTATTGAAAAAGTTGAGCATTTTCAAGTAATTGGACAGGCATCAAATGGCTTAGATGGTATTACACAAATTCATCAGCTCCAGCCAGACTTAGTATTTATGGATATTTTTATGCCAGAGCAAGACGGTATTACAAGCCTACGGAAAATACGTGAGCTTGATTTACCAGTAGATGTAATTACCGTGACAGCCGCCAATGATATGGAAACTGTGAAGCAGGTGCTACATTTAGGTGTCTTCGATTATATTATGAAGCCGTTTTCATTTGAACGAGTCCAAGGAACACTTGAAAATTACTTGCGCTTTAAAAAACAAACACAAACAGAACGTGCTCTTACACAAGGTGAGCTTGACCAGCTATTCCATTATCGCGGCGGGCATGGTCATGTAATACAGGCTAATACATTACAGTCAGAACAGAATCTACCAAAGGGCTTTAATCGTGCAACGCTTGATAAGGTTGTCCATTTTTTACAATCGGTGGATGGCGCATCTGCAGAAGATGTAGCAATGGGTGTTGGCATCGCCAGAGTTACCGCAAGAAGATATTTAGATTACTTAGAAAAGCAGGGCTCTATTACCATGGATGTCCATTATGGTGGCGTTGGTCGCCCTATTAACTATTATTTTAGTAAATAGAGAAAATCCTGATTGTCGTAGGGCAATCAGGATTTTTTTTGCTATTAGTAAGGCATAATTTTCTCAACAGGTGCAGGTGTTTTAATTTTAGGTAAAATTTTATCTAATGTTACTGTACGTTTAATCGTATGTGTCGATGCATCATGCTCATCAAATTGTTCGAGGAAGGCAATTACCTCTTTGACAATCGGTGTTGGTGTTGAAGCACCCGCAGTGACAGCAACGGTATTAATGTCTTTTAACCATTCTATTTTCAGCTCTGAAACATCCGCAATACGATAGGATGGTGTGCCAGCGATTTCAACAGAAACTTGTGTTAAACGATTTGAGTTATTTGATTTTGGGTCACCTACAACAATGAGTAAATCCGCTTCGCCCGCTTGTTTCGCAACAGCTTCTTGACGAACTTGCGTAGCTAAACAAATTTCTTTGTGTACTTCAATATGTGGGAATTTTTCTTTTAAACTATCCATTAAATGAGCAACATCCCATTGACTCATTGTTGTTTGGTTTGTGACAAGTAATTTATCATTGGTTAGCTCTAGCGCATCAATATCGTTAGAGGATTGTACTAAGTGGACATGGTCGGGTGCAACACCAATAGCACCTTCTGGTTCAGGATGTCCTTTTTTACCAATATAAATAATATCATAACCTTCTGCAGACTTTTCACGAATTAAATCGTGCGTAACTGTTACATCAGGGCATGTAGCATCAATGGACACGAGGCCTTTGCGCTTTGCAATCTCACGAATTTCAGGCGAAACACCATGTGCTGTAAAAATAACAGTACCCGTTTCAACCTGTTCAATAATTTCTAAACGATTATCGCCATCTAATGTGATAATACCATCTTCTTCAAATGCATCTGTGACATGTTTATTATGCACAATCATCCCTAAAATGTAGATAGGTCTTGGTAATGTTTTATCGAGTGCGGCGTTTCGTGCAATAACCATCGCATCCACAACACCGTAGCAATAGCCACGTGGATTAATTTTTAATACTTGCATGGTTGTGACTCCTTTCAAGCTTACCTACCTACATTATAACGGACAGGGACTACGAATACAAAGAAACGTTCATTTACATCGGTGGTTGGAAAATTCTTGGCTTAGATGGTAGTGGTTCAGGCGGCGTAAATGATTCACTTTGCCTTGCAGATCGTCTGCTTCCACCAGAGGCTCTTGCACTGCCCGTCGCTTCAGCCGCAGCTGCTGCGCCAGCACCGGCAGCGGGGAGTCCTTGGAAGCCTTTATATAATTTTAGCAGTGACGGGATATTTTTCACCATTGGCATTGCTTGCTGAATATAAGGCGTATAGGTTTTAGCCGTATTAAATAAGCTGTTGGCTTGCTGTAGAAATGAACCGATTTTAGACGGTTCCTGCACAGGTGGCATTGGCATTTGTCCTCCAAAGGAACCTATTCCATTTGCCATCGGAAAGCCGCCTGGAATTCGTGGTTGAGCAGGGAAGCCTCCAGGCGGGAAAAAGGACTGTGGTGACATCTGTGGAGGTGTTGGCATAGGCATTCTCATGCCACTGGGATACATAGGGTATGGATAAGGTGGTCGAAATACCATAATGATCTCCTTTCTACTTCTTTATCATTGATGACATACCTGATTATAGCTATGATATGCAGCGATTGACGAGAGGGTTCGACAAAGGATTAATCAGTTGAGGAATTGAGCGCTTTGAAGAGATTTTATGTATAAGCTTGAACACTTCAAATAAAAAACGCCAAGAATGAGCTTCTTGACGTTTTACAATCTATGATTATGCTTGAGAGTTTACAAGAATTTTAATATGGTTACGTTCCTTCATAAGTGCTTCAAAGCCTTCTGTCACAACTTCATCCAGTGCAATACGCTTTGTCACAAGCTTGTCGGCAGGGAAATAGCCTTGTGTCATCAGCTCCATAACTGCAGGGAAGATATCGCGGTAAGCAATGATACCTTTTACAGAACGCTCTGATAGGACAAGATTGTTTGGCTGAATAGCAGCTGTAGATTCCCAAATAGACACGATAATTGTTTCGCCCTCAAATGTTGTAGAATCGATGGCTTGTTGTAAGACAACTGGCACACCTGTTACTTCAAAGGCAACATCTACGCCACCATTTGTTAATTCAAGTAAGCGCGCAACGGCGTCTTCTTCTTTAGGATTAATAACGGCTGTTGCACCAAGCTCTAAAGCTTTTGCCGCACGCTCTTCTGAAAGCTCTACAGCATAAATTTCTGCTGCACCTGCTGCACGTAATGCTTCAATTACGAGTAGCCCGATTGGACCTGTGCCAAAAACAGCAGCTTTATCGCCAGCTTTTAGCTTACTTTGACGTACTGAATGCAATGCTACGGCTGCTGGTTCTACAAGCGCCCCTTGTTCATAGGAAAGACCCTCTGGCATTTTGTGTACCATTTTTTCATCGACCATTGTATATTCGGAGAAGCCTCCGCCACCACCAGATAGACCGTGGAAACCTAAATGTTTACAAATATTGTATTTTCCTTTTTTACAAGCGGCACATTCACCACATGCAAGGATAGGCTCAACAACAACAGAATCGCCCACTTGAACAGATGTGACACCATCGCCAATTTCAACAACTTCTCCTGAGAATTCATGTCCCATGACAATTGGTGCAATATCTTTACTTACATAATGAGGTTGCTCCACTGGAATAAAGATTGGCCCAGCTGCATATTCATGTAAATCACTGCCACAAATACCAGTCCAATGTACTTTAATTTTTACTTTTTCAGGTGCGATGACTGGTTCTTCAATGTTTTCTACGCGGATATCGTGTGCTTTATACCATCTTGCTGCTTTCATAAGTTCTCAACCTCCTGTAATAATATACATTCCTATCATAACATGTAAGGAAGTTACTCATCATTAGTTTACTATAAATTGACATGAAAATTACATATTGCGAATATTTCTGAACATTTCTCTATTGCTTTTTTTGATTGCATATTGTTGGTATTTCAAGTACCTTTGATAAGGTAATAAAATGATGCAAACATGTGGAAGCTGTTACTAATAGGACGTCAATACGCCTTCAAGTGCGAATCATGATACAATAAGAAAGATGTTAGGAGGAACGCATTATGTCAAAATATACCGATTATAATTTTCAGCCATTTTTACAGGACGCCATTGCAAAACTTGGCTTTACAGAACCAACACCTATTCAAAAGGAGATTATTCCACTTGTCTTAAAAGGGAAAAGTGCCATTGGACAGGCACATACAGGAACAGGGAAAACGCATAGCTTTTTAATTCCGATTGTGCAGCGTATTGATGCAGAAAAGCAGGAAGTACAGGCTGTGATTACTTCTCCTACACGTGAGCTTGCACAGCAAATCTTTGATGCGTTACAGCAATTAATAGAAGGAACAGCAATTCAGGCAAAGCTATTTATTGGAGGAACAGATAAACAACGCTCCATTGACAAGCTAAAAACACAGCCGCAAATTGTTGTTGGCACACCTGGCCGTATTCGTGACCTTGTGGCAGCACAAGCATTATTTGTGCATACAGCGCCAATTTTAGTGGTGGATGAGGCTGATTTAGCCTTTGATATGGGCTTTATTGAAGATATTGACGGCTTTGCTGCTCAAATGCCTGAGAAGCTTGAAATGTTTGTATTTTCAGCAACCATTCCTGAAAAGCTACAGCCCTTCCTAAAAAAATATATGGAAGCACCTATTCATATTCATATGAATGATAAACGACCAGTCGCAGAAGGCATCGACTTTGTGCTTGTCCCAGTACGCTCTAAATCTCGCAATAAACGTTTATTGGAAGTAATTGAAGGCATCAACCCATTCCTAGCAGTTATTTTTACAAATACGCGTAAAACGGCAGAGCATGTTGCTAATTACTTAAACGAGCATGGGATTCGCTGCGGACAAATCCATGGCGATTTAAGCCCGCGCGACCGTAAAAAGATGATGAAGCAAATACGTGATCTTGACTACCAATATATTGTAGCAACGGATTTAGCAGCACGTGGTATTGATATTCAAGGAATTTCACATGTTATTAACTATGAAATCCCAGAGGACCTAGAATTCTTTATTCACCGTGTTGGGCGTACAGCACGTGCAGGCAATAAAGGAACAGCTATTACATTGTTTGAGCCATCGGATGAGGATGCATTAGCGCGTGTGGAAAAAATGGGGATTCCATTTGTTCAAAAGGATGTAAAAAATGGGGAATGGTCGGAATTAAAGGATCGTCATGCCCGTAAAAACCGTGTGAAGCATGAGAATGAAATTGATGTAAAAGCGAAAGCATTAGTACGTAAGCCTAAAAAAGTAAAGCCAGGCTATAAACGTAATATGAAATGGGAAATGGAAAAAATTAAAAAGCGTGAGCGTCGCTTAAAAGCACGTGGTAAAAAATAAGGAGGCTTTAATATGCTACTTGGCTCACATGTTTCAATGAGTGGCAAGGAGATGCTACTTGGCTCTAGTAAAGAGGCGCTATCGTATGGCGCAAATACCTTTATGATTTATACGGGAGCACCACAAAATACACGTCGTAAGGCGATTGCTGATCTTAATATTGAAAAAGGGCTTCTTCATATGAAGGAGCATGGTATGACAAATATTGTTGTCCACGCACCCTATATTATTAATATTGCGAATACGACAAAGCCTGAAACATTTCGTCTTGGTGTAGATTTTTTACAATCTGAAATTGAGCGTACAGCTGCATTAGAGGCAACGCAAATTGTCTTACATCCTGGTGCACATGTCGGCGCTGGTGCGGATGCAGGGATTGCCAAAATTATCGAAGGCTTAAACGAAGTATTAGCGCAGGATTATCCCGTTCAAATCGCCTTAGAAACGATGGCAGGGAAGGGGACAGAATGCGGACGCTCCTTTGAAGAGCTGGCGCAAATTATTGATGGTGTGACACATAATGAGCGTCTTTCCGTCTGCTTTGATACTTGTCATACACATGATGCTGGCTATAATATTGTAGAGGATTTTGATGGCGTCCTAAATGAATTCGATAAAATAATCGGCGTTGATCGCATTAAAGTGCTGCATATTAATGATTCTAAAAATGTGCAAGGTGCAGGAAAAGACCGTCATGAAAATATTGGATTTGGTCATATTGGCTTTGATGCATTAAACTATGTTGTCCATCATCCACAGCTAATGGCTATTCCGAAAATATTAGAAACACCATTTGTCCCGCTAAATAGTGATGCAAAATCTAAGGTAGCTCCATATAAAGCTGAAATTGATATGCTGCGAAGCGGTACATTTAAGCCTGAGCTTATTGAAGCATTAAAAGGTTAAGGAAAAGCCCGAAATCAATGGTACTGATTTCGGGCTGTCTTTATTTTGTAAACAATGCGATAAGTTGACGAGAGCGCTTTCTTCCTAAAATTGCCTCAACCTCTACAAGAATATCTTTAGGCACACCTAAAAAAAGCCAAGAAAATGAGAATTGCTCCAAATAAGGTCGAAGCTTTTTAACTTCAGAAGTTGTAATAGTAAACCCTTCATGTCGGGCAATTTCAACAATTTCCTTATCAGTGCTTTGAAGCAATTGCTGTAAAAATTGTATACTCAAAGCCAATCCTCCTTTATGCAAAATGATGGGCAAAGCACCTATCTTCTTTTCTTTACAAAAACTGCACTTTCATTTATACTTAAATTTTGTAAATCGTAATGATTTTGACTTAGAAAGAAGCGATCATGTATGAAATCAACACTTATCGACATTCAAAATGTGTCATTCCAATATGACTATACACAGGTTTTAAAAAACATTTCCTTTCGTGTAGAAGAGGGCGATTTTTTAGCCCTTCTTGGACCCAATGGCTCAGGTAAATCAACATTATTAAAAATTATTTTAGGTTTATTAAAGCCACTATCAGGTGAGATACAACTTTTTGGTGAACCAAGTGCAACCTTTAAGCACCGTGAATGGATTGGGTATGTTTCGCAAAAATCCAATGCCTTTAACTCTGGCTTTCCAGCAACCGTGCAGGAGGTTGTGAAAAGCGGATTAACCAAAAAATTAGGGCTTTTTAAAAGACCCGGGCGCAATGCGAAAGAGCAAGTAGAGAGAGCTTTAAAGGCAGTTGGTATGGATGCTTTTATGCATCGCAATATTGGTGAACTATCAGGTGGTCAACAGCAACGTGTTTTTATTGCAAGAGCTTTAGTCAGCGATCCAAAACTGCTTATTTTAGATGAACCAACTGTTGGCATTGACCACGAGAATGTGCAGTCATTTTATGATATGCTGGCGACATTAAATCGGGAACAGGGAATTACGATGATTCTTGTGACGCATGATGTTGACACAGTATCCAATCGTATTAGTCATGTAGCATGCTTAAATCAAACGATTCACTTCCATGGCTATAAAAATGAATTTGATAATATTTCTCAGGATGCACTGGACAAATGGTACGGTCATTCGGTAAGAAAGATTCATTAGAAGGAGAAGGCACAATGATTGAAGCAATTTTACATTATGAATTTTTACAAAACGCCTTTTTCTCAGGGCTATTAATCGGTGTATTAGCACCACTTTTAGGCGTGTTTATTGTTGTGCGCAGGCTATCATTAATTGCAGATGCTCTATCACACGTAACGCTCGCGGGAATAGCGGGCAGCTTATATATCAGTCAATCTGTAACAGCTCTAGCCATGTTAAACCCCATCTATTTAGGAATACTAGCCTCTGTGAGTGGCTCGATTTTAATTGAACGATTAAGACGTTTATATAAGCATTATGAGGAGCTGGCGATTCCAATTATTATGTCGGGGGGAATTGGCATTAGTGCCATCTTTATCTCACTGGCAAGCGGCTTTAGCACGGATTTAATGAGCTATTTATTTGGCTCGGTATCCGCTGTATCGCGTCAGGATTTATGGGTAGTAATTGGTATTGCTGCAATTGTGATTATCTTTTTATCTTTATTTTTTAAAGAGCTATTTGTGCTATCATTTGATGAGGAATATGCTAAAGCAAGCGGTCTTCCTGCACGCTCGATTCATCTTTTATTTATGATTATTACAGCTCTTGTGATTGCAGCAAGTATGCGTATCGTAGGTATTTTATTAGTATCATCGCTAATGACATTACCTGTGGCGGCTGCGATGCGATTAGCAAAGGGCTTTAAGCAAACCATTATTTATGCGATTATTTTTGGGGAAGCGGCTGTATTAATTGGCTTAACGAGCGCATTTTATATGGATTTAGCACCAGGGGGTACGATTGTTGTCACTTCTATTTTGATCTTGCTATTAGTAATTCTAGGAAAGAAAATAGCATTTAAAATGGCTGCGAAGCAGGAGGAGGTAGCACCATGAATGTTTCAAGAGCGTGGGAAATTTTAAAAGAAAATGGCTATAAAAAAACAGATAAACGGGAGTTAATATTAGATATGTTTGCAGCAACCGATAAATATCTAACAGCCCGTGATTTACTGGATGTTTTGAAAAAAGATTTTCCAGGAATGAGCTTTGATACGATTTATCGCAACCTTGCTACATTTGTAAAGCTTGGAATTTTAGAGGAAACAGAGCTATCAGGAGAGCGTAATTTCCGTATGCACTGTGAATCACCTCATCATCACCATCATTTTATTTGTATGGATTGTGGCAATGTGAAAGAGCTGCATCTTTGTCCAATGGAAATGCTGGGCGAAAAACTACCTGATTATGAAATTGAAAGCCATAAATTCGAAATCTACGGGAAATGCCCGGATTGTAAACAATAGCATCAGGCAAGCGACGGATAGAACGCCAAAAGTGGTGGATAGCATTATAAAAGTGACGGATAGAACACAAGAAGTGACGGATAGCGTGTTAACATTAAAAAAGAGGGTGCTTCGTGCAGGAAGCGCCCTCTACTATTATGATTAAGCTGCTCTACGAAGTGCAACAATTTTATTACAGTCCACAATTAATGGAGAAGTAGCTGCAGCGCCTGCTTCAAGGAAGTATGCACAGCAAGTACGTGGGTCAAAGGAAATGAATGTTACACCTAAGAAGCTAACACCGCCAGCTAAGAAAATATCAACTGCTGTTGCAAGCTCTAATTTTCTTAATTGCTGACAAATACAGCCTCTACAGTTGCTGCTCATTTTTGGTGTACTTTCACAAGGGCATTTTTCAACTTTGCGTGGACAGCGTTGCTCCTCTTTTTTAGGGCATTTGCAGCCTTGCCAGTTCATATGTGTCATATAACGTTTATCTTCCATTCTCAAGACCTCCCTTCGACTAGATTCGTAAGAGTAACCCTTACAGTAATAATCTATGTTTAGAGAAGCGCTAAAGCTTGGTAATATGTCCGCTAGGCAATTGAAAAAACTATATTTTTCTCAAAATCTTTTGCGCTGTGCAAAGCCCTAAGCGTTAAATTTGCTATAAATCATATAGTTTTCCAACTAAAAAAACGACGAATCATTACAGAAGCGTAATTCATCGTCGTTTGTCATTATGCTTGATGCTTTTGTTGGAAATCTACCATAAAATCTCGTAAAGCTTCACATGCCTCTAATGGTACGGCATTATAAGTGGAAGCACGGCAGCCACCTACAGAACGATGCCCATTTAGCCCTACAAAGCCCGCTGCTTTCGCCTCAGTAAGGAATTGCTGTTCAAGTTCTTCATCTGCAACGCGGAATGTAATATTCATAAGTGAGCGACTTTCTGGTGTCGCATGTCCTTTATAGAAACCATTGCTATTATCAATGGCATCATAAATAACTTTTGCCTTCAATTCATTATGCTTCTCAATTTCAGCAATGCCACCTTTAGCGGCTACCCATTTTAAGACCTCTCCTAGCATATAGATACCAAATGTTGGAGGTGTATTATAAAGAGAATTACTATCTGCATGCGTTGTGTATTTTAGCATTGTTGGAATCGTTTTATGCGCTTTTTCAAGTAGGTCTTTGCGAATAATAACGACTGTTACACCTGAAGGCCCAAGATTTTTTTGTGCCCCTGCGTAGATTAAGCCGAATTTTTCAATATCAATAGGCTTTGACAAAATATCACTAGACATATCGGCGATTAATGGTACATTTCCTGTTTCAGGGAACTTCTTCCATTGTGTACCGTAGATTGTATTATTTGAAGTAATATGCACATAAGCATCGTCTTCAGTAAAATGAATATCCTCTAAGGCAGGAATACTGCGATATTGCTGGTCTTTTGTGCTTGCTGCTTCAACAGGTGTACCAAATAGTTTTGCTTCCTTGAAGGCTTTTTCAGACCATGACCCTGTTAATACGTAGCTAGCTTGTTGCTCCGTTGTTAAAAAATTCATAGGAACCATTGTAAATTGAAGGCTTGCACCGCCTTGTAGGAATAGCACCTCATAATTTTCAGGGATAGCATAAAGCTCCTTAAGTAAAGCAATGGCTTCATTATGTACGATGTCGAAAATAGCACTACGGTGACTCATTTCCATAATGGACATACCTGAATCACGGAAGTTTACTAATTGTTTCTGAGCTTTTTCTAATACTTCTTGTGGTAGTGCAGATGGACCTGCATTAAAATTGTATGCACGTTTTGTCAAAGTGATACACTCCTTATTTTGTTGTAAGATAACGAACTTTACTGAATTATACCTTAATTTTCACAAGAAAAAATAAAATTCTTAATATTTGAGCAAAATATCGACAGGCGCGCAACAAAATCTACATATTTTAAGCAGGATAATGATTTAAACACGAATAAAATTAAAAATAATATATTTATTTCTCTGTAACTTTCGTTATTAAAAGCTATTTATAGTTATATTGTTTAGTAATGTTCGTGTTTATAGCATGTGTAGTGAACGCATAACAATAGAGAAGTAGTTTTTTGTATAATAAATAGAGAAAGGAGTGTTTAACAAATGTTTACAGTGGAAGAAGCGTGTTTAGTTGTTGTAGATGTGCAAGGAAAGCTCGCAACAATTGTAGATGATAGTGAAACGGTAATTGGGAATGTAGCAAGGCTAGTACAGGCAATGCAAGCATTGGAGGTGCCGATTTTATGGCTGGAGCAAAATCCAAGTCGATTAGGGGGCACAGCACTGGAGATTGCCCAACATTTACAGGGACAGGCAATAGCGAAAATGGCTTTTAGTGCGTGTCAAGAAGAAGCATTTGTCAAGGCTATGAAAGAAAGTGGTCGTTCACAATTTATTGTGACAGGCATTGAAACACATATTTGTGTATATCAAACAGCAAGACAACTGAAGGAGCAAGGTTTTGAGGTTGAGGTTGTGGTGGATGCTGTGTCCTCTCGCACTAAGGCGAATAAAGATATTGGGCTAGCTAAAATGCAGGCGCTCGGTATTGCTCCAACAAGCACAGAAATGATTTTATACGAACTGTTACAACGTGCCGACCATCCACAATTTAAAACAATTTTACAGCTTGTAAAATAACGAGTAGTACAAAAACATTGATATGAAGCGGTTTAAGAGGGGGTTAGCTAGATGCTAGCCCCAATTGCGTTTAAACTTTCACTAAATACGGATACTGTTTCCTTTAGTACATGTCCGTATGCTGTAGGAATTATTTCAGGTGTAGTTCAGCGCTTGTCTTAATAGAGATACCATTATTCAATAAGAAGTGTCGCATGTGTATGTTGTAATCCATGAATAGTAGTAGCTGGCAGTTCAGCCGTTGCTACCATGCGATTAAATGTAGCATTTAAGCCAGTAGGTTCAAAGGGCTTTGTTGTATGTGGTGAAAGGAAAATAAACGAATTAACTTTCGCTCTGTCACTATGCAGTGTCCGACCATGTGAAAGCAACAATACTTTGACAGCCTTTCGATAGTTCTGTGATAGTGCGCTCAATAGTAGTTGTTTGATTGGCAAAGTCGATATTTCGCCATGGAAGCCCCAACGCCTCTCCTTTTCGCACCCCTGTATAGGCGATGATTAAAAATAAGCTATAGTACGCTATATTTTCCGCTTGATACAATCCAGCAGTACTAAGCTGAGCGGGTGTAAGATAATTCGTTTCATTTCATTTCAGCTGTATTTGTAGGGGCATATAGTAAAGCTGTGGAGCGTTTAAATAATAGGGTGAGTAAAAAACTTATCATCTGTAGAGGACAAGCAAAGAATACCTTGTACTTTTGATAGTTGGCTTAATAAATATGATAGTCTTTGAAAAAATATGCTGGTGTAGATATTAAATAGGGAAAACAAGACTGTCCGTAAACAGTCCTGCTTTCAGTCATTTATTCATTATTATTTAAAATAACTCAGAAAAGAAGTTTTTCGTTGAATCAACAATTGAATTGAAAGTAGAAGAAATAAAATCAACAGCTACACTAATTGCCTTTTTTACAGCGTCTACTACACCAACAAAGACATCTACAACTTTATTCATAATGTCTTGTATAAAAGCCCCAATCTTATCAGCAAGGGTAAGGATTATTATTTGTGATGCAGGATGCACTTCACCAAAATCTGTTAATGAATCATAGAGTTTATTAATCATGTCTTCAGATTTTTTTAATGCTTCTTCTTTTCTCTTACGCATCTTCTCAATAAAATCTGTTTTATTTACATCATTATTTTCTAATTGTTTAACATTCTCTTTTAAGCTTAATTCTTCTTGTTCATAAAAATTATTTACATTCTGCTGATAGTCTTGTGTTAATTTTTGCAATTCTTCAGGTGTATCAGATACTGAAGGAGCCCGAAGTCCAATGTGTTCTGCCAAAGAAAATTCATTAGAAGACTCTCCTACATAGGCATCTCTTATTTGGTCCATAATGCTGCTAAAATTTTTTACTGCAACTGTCATAATATTTCCTCCTAATAATTTTATTGTGAAACAAATCATTTTCCATAATATTCAGAATATTTTTTGCGCTCTATAAAATACACCTCTTCCTATTTATAGAAAAATATTTTCTATATATTGTATGTTAAGGTACAATAATCTATCGGTCAACATTATTTTACATGTTACAACGTTAAGTATTTTTAACGTATGGGGAAGCCTTTAATATGAAAATAGCTGCTTTTATTATGTTGCTTCCATACCCTTTACACAAAATGACGCAGACAACTTTTAAATTCTATCTCTCAAATATTTTCGAATAGTAGCTTTTAAATGCAATTCTTATCTTTTATGGGTGAAGGCGATTGGCACATATCCAAAATTAAAAAGCTATGAAGAAGCCGTTACTTGCTTTGATTTTATCAGGGGGAACATGGGATTATGAATGTGCTCACGCTGCACGACTTTATGAATATATTCTTGATTGAAAAGACCTTTTGTACACAATTGACATTTACAGCCTGTGAAGCTATTAAATATTGCCAGAGCGTGGAGCAATACCTATTCAATAATGAATGTTTTTTTACTGTTATTACATATATTGCTTGTAGTCTTAAAAATAGTTCTTTTAATTAGTGCTAATTACGGCTTATAAAGTAGCCAAAAAGAAATAATTTGTAATTGTTATTTAAGAAAAATATAAGAGATAAAGCATTTAATTTTTATAAATATCAAATAAAATAAAAAAACAATGATAATGGATATATCTTTATGCTCTATTTAATATCATTTTTTGTCTTGGTTTATATACAATGTGGCTTTTTTCACAGAAATGTTTATAGTTTGTATAGGATAGTATATTATAATGAAAATGTAGGAGATAAGGATATATTTTGGCGTACTTGGGGTGATTTTATTAAGAAGAAAATTATTGTGATGATATGTGCGCTGTTTATGTTAATAAGCTGTGCAAAAAAAGAAACTGCGCTACCAAAGGAGCCACTTTCACCTACAGAGCAATTTGTCCTTCACAAGCTAATGACAGATAAAGGGCTATTGCGTACAGATTTAACAAGCCAAAAGGATATATATTTATCTGAATCAGCTGGATTATGGCTTGCTTACCTGCTAGAAAAAGGTGACCAAACTCGTTTTGAGGAACAGGTTCAAGTCATAAAAACCTTCTTTTTAACAGATAATTTTATTGTATGGCGTATAGAAGGAACGAAAAAAGCGTCTGTAAACGCATTGATTGATGATTTACGCATTATTCGTGTGTTATTGGAAGCAGGTGAAAAATGGGATAATGCTTCTTATATACGGCTAGGGAAGAACATTGGCGAAAATTTACAACAATTTGGTATGGCAGATCAGCTATTTGTCGATTTTGTGGATGTTCACACACATGATAAAGCACATACATTAACGCTGTGCTATATTATGCCCGCTGCTTTTTATCAAATGGAAAAGCATGGACTATTATCACAACAGCAGGCGGAGCAGCAAATAGCTATTTTACAACATGCACCATTTTCGGAGGCAGGATTTTTCCCAAAATATTATGACCTTTCCTCCAAAAGCTATGTATTTGATGAAGAATTGCATATGATTGAACAATTGTATACAGCCTATCACTTAGCCTCTATAAACGAAGATACGACTGCTTTTAAAGACTGGCTACTGCATTTGTTCACACAAGACGATAAGCTATATGGTCGCTATAATGCTACAACAAATAAGCCAGCCGTGAGCTATGAATCACCAGCCGTTTATGCGATGGCAGCGCGCTATATGCTTGAGCTGAATGAACAACAAATGGCACAGCAGTTCCTTGCTAAAATGACAGCCTTAAAAAGTGACCCAAAGACAGGTTATATCCATAACCAGACACAATCAACGCATGTTTTTGATAATTTGCTGCCACTGCTAGCGGAAAAGGAGGAAGACAATGCGCACAACGATGAACTGGAATAGAGCCATTTTTCTTTATGGGGTGCTATTAATTTTATTGCTGCAAATACCTTCTTATTTTTTATTGCGGCTAAATGCTGAAAGTTTATTATTGTATGCTTTTCTGCTGGTGCTCTTACTACTTACACTTTGGAGAGGAACTGTTTTTGGACTTATTAGTAGCCTTATTTTTATTTTTATTACAGGCTCAACATTACTGTATACAGGTATATCGGGTACTGTAACATTTTTAAATGCTTCCTTTTCCATGCAGATGTTTTTTGCCTATGGCATTATGTTATTGCTGTTAATTCTTTGTGCGGGAAAGATACATGAATTAATGAAGGAGCAGGAACACTATTTAAAGAAGCTGCAAGAAGATGTAAGGAACTATGTCGCAATAGATGTAGAAACAGGCTTTGATAATGAATCACGTATGCGTATAAGCGTCAATGAAGAAATGCGTAGGTCTGACCGACATAAGCATACATTTGTTTTTATAGTATTAATGCTTGAGAACTATAATCAGTTTCAGCAGCTTTACGGTGCAAAGGAAGTTCAGCATTTATGGCAGCAGCTTTCGCAAAAAATTCAACAGACGGTTAGAGCCACTGATAAAAAATTTCGCTTTCGTGACAATTATATTGGGCTATTGCTTATTGATACAACAGACCAACATATGGAAATAATTTATAATAAATTAGATCAAGCTTTAAAAAATCATCAATTGCTTAATGGTAAATGGGTGACATTAAGCTATAAAACAAGCTTCTTTACCTATTATCCATTGATGGAAGCAACGTTTGATGTATTGCTGGCAGAGCTGGAAAGAGAGATGAAAACAAATGCGCTCTAACTATTGCCTTTGGCTGATAATGGGCTGGCTTTGTTTTTATACATGGCATATAGATCATACGGTATACGCGGCAGATGCTCAAAAGGACGTTGCATTAATTTATGTCACAAGCAATAAGCAGCCTAATGAGGATGTACAAGCAGTACAACAAATACTACAAGCTTATACATCGGTAGATACGATTGCTTTAGAAGATATCTATCCGCACAGCCTCCAGCGCTATGAGCGAATCGTTGTGATTAATACGTATTCAACAGTGCTACCAGCAAAGGCACTTGATGCACTAAATCAATTTCAAGGACCAGCTTTAATGATTGGTGACAATGCGTTGCAGCTTGCACCTTTTGCACAATGGCAGGAAGGTCCCGTAGTAGAGCTGCGAGCACTTGGAGCGGAAAGTTTGAACAAACCTGTTCAGTGGGAAAGCGTGCAACCGACTGCCAATGCAAAAATTATCAAGATGGCTTCAGCTATCAATCAGTCATATCCGTTTATTATCCAGCAGCAGAATTGGTCATTTATTGGGGCTTTTATTAATGAGGGCACATTGCAATATAATTGGCCAGCGCTACTAGGTGAGCTATTACAGTTACCGAAGCCACAAGCACATCAAGCGTTTATTGTGTTAAGTGATATTACGATGAAAACAAATGTCCAAAAGCTAAAAAAGGTTGTAGATGCATTTGCAGAGCACAATATACCAGTTGCTCTTGAAGTAACACCGATTATAGTGGAGGAACAAGTCAATTACTTACATGATAATAAAACATTATTACGTTATTTACAGCAATTACAAAAAGAAGGCTATACATTTATTCTTTCTGCTGCTACTTCAATGGAGCAAAGTCTTGAATATTTAGCGCTTCGTAACATCTATCCAACAATGGGTACTGATAATAGTGCGCTTTTTACAAGTAGCATTCAACAAGGCAATCAGTCATTGTATAGCGCACAGCTAGACAATCATATTATTTATCCCCTAACAGCAGGAACGGTGATGGACTCAGCTATGTATCCTTTCTATCCTGTGAAACAGCAAATTGCTTTGCTATTAAAAGCGCCCGGTTCCGTTATCGGTATGCAATATCCTGCTTATAGTGATGCAGCTTATGTACAGGAGCTTGCAGATTATTTAACTAACCATCCACAGATTAAGCTCATTAATTTTCGTCAAACGAAGCAGCAAGTAAAATCGGAGAATATTACCATTGTTCAGCATGAAAATGGCGAACAAATGGTTCATCTTTCATTGACAAATTTTCAGCGTTTAAAAATTTTATGGAATGAAAGGCCATTTGAATCCATTTTATGGGCGCTTGTTTTAATTGTTTCATTGTTTGTAGCATTATTTTTTATGAATACTTTACGTTTACGTATTACCTTGCGTAAAAGGTTATTTGAGGAGAGGAAAACGAATGGCTAATACATTATTTTTTATTTCACTTTTCCTCATTTGGGTCATGCTGCTTTACCATATGTTTTTAATGGAAGGCGGTTATTTACATTTTCGCTCATTTGAAAAGCCAATCGATCAATGGTCTAAAAGGATGCGTAATGTGCCATCCGTTAGTGTCTTTATTCCTGCACATAATGAGGCGCTCGTTATTGAACAAACATTACGGGCTATGTCGCGTTTGTATTATCCAAAAGATAAGCTAGAGGTCATTGTCATAAATGATAATTCCTCAGATGACACAGGGGTAATCGCCTCTAAATATGCTGAGAAATTTCCATTTATTCGTGTGATGGAAACTGTAGAGCCAAACAAAGGAAAAGGAAAGTCCTCTGCATTAAATGCAGCCCTAGCTGATTCGGCAGGAGAAATTGTCGTAGTTTATGATGCGGATAATACCCCTGAGCGCATGGCAGTCTGGTATTTAGTAATGGGACTTATCAATGATCCAAAGGCAGCCGCCACAGTAGGGAAGTTTCGCGTTATTAATGCTGCAGAAACCTGGCTGACACGTTTTATTAATATCGAAACAATTTGTTTCCAGTGGATGGCACAAGGTGGTCGCTGGAAATGGTTTAAGGTAGCAACAATTCCTGGGACAAACTTTGCCATTCGTCGTTCGATTTTAGAGCAGCTAGGTGGCTGGGATGTCAAAGCTTTAGCAGAAGATACAGAGCTGACCATTCGTGTTTATAATTTAGGATATCATATTCACTTTTTTCCAAAGGCTATTACATGGGAGCAGGAGCCTGAAACACTCAAAGTATGGTGGAAGCAACGAACAAGATGGGCAAGAGGTAACCAATATGTCGTCCTTAAATTTTTAAGTCAATTTTTTACATTAAAAAGAAAAAGTATTATTTTTGATTTATTTTACTTTTTCTTTACGTATTTCCTATTTTTCTTTGGCGTTATTTTATCCAATGCTTTGTTTATCATTAATTTATTTTATGATATTGGATTGACTGTTGGTGATATTGCCCTTGTTTTATGGGTATTAGCCTTTTTACTATTCCTAGGTGAAGTGATGATAACCTTAAGTATTGAAAAAACAGAAATGAATCGAAAAAATTTCTTTTACGTTATACTGATGTATTTTACGTACTCTCAAATGTGGATTGTGCTTGTTGTTTGGTCATTGCTATTAGAAATAAAGCGCATGTTGACTGGACAAGAAGTGCAATGGTATAAGACAGAGCGATTTTCAAAGCAATCAGATAAAGGGGCAGACAAATGAAAGCCAAATTTTATTTACTTCTAGTTGTCATTGGTTTTTTATGTTTTACACATGATGCAACTGCGGCTACCATTACGGTGGATCAGCAAACAATTGTCATTAAAGGCAATCAATATCAGAAAAAACCATTATTATCCCAACCAATTGAATTACAAGGACCATCTTCTTCGAGAGATTTTTATTACAGCCTTAGCGAAGATGTGCAGGTTCATAACCAGCAGGTAACATTCCATATTCAACATTCAGAGCTATTAATTGCCCCCTCATCCTTTACAGTAAAAGTGGATGATGTTGCACTTAAAACGGTGCCGTTGACAGCAGATTTACGAAAGCAAACGGTTACTGTAAATTTGCCAGCAGAAGCTTTAGTCAAAGGGACACATAAAATTACAGCGAGCTTTTATGGCATTTTAAAGGAGGGAATTTGTGTTCCTCCAGGCAATGTTGGCAATTGGTTGCGTATTGATATTTTATCCTCTATTTCGGCTTTTGCTGAGGATGGTCAAGCAGCGTTATTAAGTAGTTACCCTTCGGCATTTTTAGGCTATGAGGGCTATACAACAACGCTTATCTTACCAAAAGAAGCTTCCACAGCGACATTAAATAGCGGCTATCAGCTAGCTGCTTATTTATCAGAGCATGGTCAAACAGATGTGCATATTCAGCGTGAAGATGCTGTTCAGAAGGTAACAGGCCCTGTTATTGTAGTTGGTGCAAAACATGAATTTCGCTCAGCGTTATGGCAAAATATATTAGCTGATGTTGATACAGCTAAGGGAACAATGACACTTGCAATGCATAAATTGCAAAATACAAATGAACAGCAACAAGTACCACTTTTTATTATAACAGCTACAAATGCAGAAGCTATTTCAGAGCGATTATTATTTTTAACAGAAGCAAAGCTTTTTGAGCAATTAGTAGGTCAAACATTAACCATTAAAGATTTGCCAAAAGTTGAAAGCCCATCAGCAACAACAATACCATTTAAACAATTTGGCTTTGAGGACCAAACGTTATCAAGTCAAACAACGATCACACCGCATTATTATGTATCTTTGCCACAGCTAGAGGCAAATCAAGAAGCGGTGATGCACTTATTATTGAAAAAGTCAGCAACGATGCCGAGCAGTAAGGAGGACGATGACCGCAAATTAGAATTGATTGTTTATATTAATAATGTTCCACATGCAGTGGATTTACGAAAGCTGGAACAAACAGCAATGGATATATATGAGGTAGCTATACCGATTCAAACAAATGTGTTAAATAAACAGTCAATCACAGATATGCAATTTGAGGTAACAGGCTTTCAGTTAGAGGAGCCATGTGAAACAACGAATGAGCGTTATTGGCTATATATTGATAGCGATAGTTCACTATCCATGACTAAAGATGCGGAGGAGCTATCCTTTACATTACGTGATTTTCCAAATGCCTTTCATGACAATGTGTTAATGGTCGTGCCTGATAACGAACCGATAAATGATATGGAAATGGGTGCGCTATATAAAGCATTGATGATAAATGGTAAAGTAGCACAAATTACGCTTATCAAAGATAAAGATGTGACAGAGGCTGATTTACAAAAACATGCGGTAATTTTTATTGGCAATATGGATGAGCTAGCATGGCTTGCTAAAAATGCGGAGGCTATTCCTTATACAGCACAACAGTTGATACAGCAAGGCTTTTTACCTGAAGCTATGGCGAAGTATGCTTATATTACTAAAAGCTTTTGGCAAACAAAGCAACCTTTATTATGGATACATGCATCCAATGCTACATCTGCTGATAATGATTTCTATGCTCATTTAAAGGAAACAGATACGAAAGCTGCTGCTGCAATTGAAACAAAAGAAGGGCAATTTGTTGTGGCAGTTGCTGAGCAAGTAAATGAACCTAAGACAGAGGCAGCACAAGGTATTGAAATTTCCTTGCTATTAATTGCAGAGTTTGTCGGGCTTATTATTGTTATCGCTGTTATTTTATATATGATTTTACGCAAAAGAAAGAAAAATCAATTGAAGGAATAATGAATAAAAGCAAAGCCGCACTATGCGACTTTGCTTTTATTCTATTATGCAGGCATATCTGTTGGAGTAGGCTTAGCATAGCCTTCCTTGTACGTATCATCAATGACTTGACGAATTTCTTTTAGGCTCATCCCATCTTGATGCATTTTAGCAGATTGGACAGCAATTTCTAAGCACACTAAACAGCGTGTGCCATGATCATCCCAGACAATTGAGCCGTCCTCACGTTTTTCTTGAATAAAGCAGTTTAAATTATTTCTATGCCCTGCAGATTCACCACAGCCACAATAACATGGCATCCATTCTAAAACTTCTGTTGATTGCCCTGCGATTTGATAGACCATACGAATATTTTCTTGTTTATCATCTAAAAAAGAAGGGAGGACATTAGCCGAAGCCGTTTCTTCCTGTATATCACCAGAAGCATGACTATGACCTTCATGTGAATCATTATTTTGATGGTCATCTACACCTTGCTTATCCTCTCCACATGCACTTAAAAGCACTAACATAAAAATAGCAAAAAGGGACATTAATTTCTTCAACAATAGCGCCTCCTACCGTTTCACAATACGATTATTATATCATTGCTATTCGAACAATGGACAGGTAGTATTGTTGCAAATCAATGAAAGATATCTGATCCACGTGTTTTGTTCATAAAATGTTCCATTTTCTCGCTCAGCAATTTTTTTAAGAAAGAACCAAATAAAATAAAGGCTAGCCAGCAGCAAGCTAAGAAGAGCATATCCATCCATACAGTTGACCAAATAATACCACCAACAGCCTCACGCATCATTTCAATCGCATACGTAAATGGTAAGTAAGGGTTAAGAATTTGGAAGAACCTTGGTAGCAATTCAACAGGGTATGTGCCACCAGAGCCAGCAATTTGTAAGACAAGCATAATGATTGCTAAAGCTTTTCCTACATTGCCAAAGACAGATACAAGTGTATAAACAACTGTAATAAATACAAGGCTAATCAACAGACCAAATAATACAAAGTAAACAGGTTCCTGAATGGCGCTATCTAGTAAGAAGATATCTCCAATTGTAATAATAAGTGTTTGAATAAATGAAAACGTTGCAAATGTTAATAATCGACCAAAATAAACTTCACGAATACTGTATGGTGTACCACTATGAAGATTAACCGATAATAACGAAATTAATAATAAGCATCCAACCCAAATCGAAAGCACTGTATAAAACGGTGTCATGGCTGTACCGTAATTGGCAATAGGGAAGAGGCGATGCTCGTTTAGTTGAATGGGCTCCTCAAAGAAATCTCGTTCAGCGTTGACATCATTTTTTAATAATTGCACAATCTCAGAAATATCAGCTTCATCCTCTAATGTACGAAGTTTATCTGCTAGCTCTTTAATTTTTGAGCTTAATGCTGGAAACTCTGTTTGGATTTTTTGAATAGCACTATTTGCTGTTGCTAATGTACCTTGTGTTTCTGTTAATTTAGTAGTTGCCTGTGGAATAAATTGCTGTACATCTGTTAGCATTGCCGAGGCATTTGTTAATGTTTTTTTAGCACTTGATAATGTTGAACGAATTTGCGGCTCCAAGCGATCATTATAATAAGTCAAAAACTCCTGTAAACGAGCTGTTGCATTTTGAGCGATTGTTTGAATGGCTGCTATTTGCTGCTTAATTGCTTCTTGGTCTATAGGCTGTAAGGCATCCATTTTTGCAAGAAGATCACTATGCACGGTTTGAAGCTGCTTTAATGCAGCTAATGCATTGGCAGTGTTATCAGCAAAGCTTGGACCATTTTGTAAAGCTTCACGAATCGTGATAAGCTGTGCCAGCATTTGTTGATCCTGAGCTTCTTCGCTTTGCTGTAGGGTATTGATCATCTGGTCCAAGACATCTACTAGCTGCTTACGAGTTGCAGCATCTGCTTGTGTTAATTGCTGCAATGCTTCAAGCGTTTGAATACTAGTTGCTATATTTTCTTTTGACTGTACCAATTGATTTTGAAGGGCTTCCTTTGTTTGAGCGAAAGAAGATGTATCGAAATCAATGGCATTTAGTTTAGTAATGATTTCTGTAAAATGCTCAGCAATTGTTTGAACAGCTTGGACATCCTTTTTAATGCTCGGAGATAGCTCATTAAATAAGGCATCTGCTTCATTAATGAGCTGTAACCCTTGCTGGATCGTTGTAAGACCATCCTTTGTTAACTGCTCCACTTGAGGTACTTGCGTAAGCGCTTTGTTTAACAATTGTGCTGCATCGTTACCTTGATTAGCAGCTTGCGTTAAAAAGGATTGAATGTCAGGTAAATGCTGTTCAATTGCAAAGACATAGTTTTCAAACTTTCGAAAATCAGGAATTTCATGCTCAATCTCAACACCAATTGTATTAAAGATAGAGAATAATGTGCCATTGACAGTTGACACAAATTCATTGGAAACTTGCTGCGTCAGAACGCTTGCCCCCTTACTTGTAATTTTAGGGGCAATAGGATTCTTTTTTTCATTCACATAATAATCGATATGTGCCTGTGTCGGCTGGTCTGTTAAAATGGAGGTAAGCTTTTGCGAAAAATCTTTTGGAATAACAATCATCGCAAAATAATCTCCATTTTTGACATGCTCAGTACCCTTTTTTTCCGTTTCTAATTCCCATGTAAAGCTTTTATTCGTGCTTAGCTGCTTTATAACCTCATCGCCAACATTGATCGCGGTATCTCTAACTGTTGTTCCTGTATCTTCATTGACAATTGCGATTTTCATATTGGCTGTGTGCGCGTATGGGTCCATGGAGGCATAAATATTGAGCCATGCATAAAGTGAAGGAAGAAAAATAAGTCCACCTATAATAACGGCAATTACCCAGTTCGTAAAAATATTACGAAGGTCTCTTAGATAAATTTGAGAAATATGTTGTAAAAAGTTTTTCATCTGACCACTCCATGCTGAATTTTTATAATACCTTTTACTATGTATGTTCCCAATTATAAATAAAATTATGTTGTAAATGTGAAATATCCCGGAAAAAGGACAAATTAGTTTACTAGGTTTTCAAAACAATTTATAATCAATCGCGAATACACTAAAACTAGGGCTTTTAGTGTAAAAAAGGAGGTCACTACTCTAGTGAAGAAATTATTAATTATTGGTTCAGTGATTGTTGTATTATTTGCAGCAATTATTGTGCTAACAAATGTTTCAAACAAAAGTAAATTAGAAAGCGCAAACAATCCTTATGGCGATAAAAAGCTAAAACAAGAAACCATCGATCAACTGGATGATGAAAACTACCAAAATATTATGCTGCCAGATGAACTTGAAGCAAAAATTGAAGCAGGTGAACCTGTCAATGCTTATTTTTATAGCCCAATTTGTGTTCACTGCCAAGCGTTTACACCTGTGTTAATGCCAATTGCAGATGAAATGGGTGTTAATATTGCCCAATTAAATGTTTATGAATACGAGGACTTATGGGATACGTATAACATTAAAGCAACACCAACATTTATTCGTTTTGAAGATGGGAAAGAAGTGAATCGCTTTGTAGGCGCTCTTAAAGAAGATGATTTACGAACATTTTTAGAAACGGTTGTATTAAAGAAATAGAAGATAGGGGACGGTGTCAAAAGTTATTTTGATACAGTCCCTTTTCATTTTGTAGTGTATACTTAAAATACTGAAAAGTTGTACAATGGAGGAATTGTAAATGTCAATGGATGATTATTTTTATAATGGTGAAGTGATGAAATGCTATAAATTAGCAAAGGCGATTACAAATGAAGCCGAACAGGAACGCGCGCAAAAATATATCGCATTATTGGAAGAATATGAACTGGCGCATTATCCAAAGCCAATATCTACTCTAGAAGCACAGTCTGCTGAGCGTGCTGATGAAACATATCCTGAGTTTGACGCTGTAGCAGAAATTCGGGCGATTAAGGATGAAGGGGCATTTACAAAACGTATTTGGCAGCTAGAGGAAGTTGCAAAAACGGGCACATCGCAAGAGAAGGCACAATCCTTTTTTACACAAGGACAGCTCTTTTTATTTGCCCATCATTACAATGAGAGTGTTCACTGCTTTCAACACGCTGTAAAGGAAAACCCGAATAAGGCTGTCTATTGGGGCATTACAGGGCAAACAATGCATCGCTTTGGCTGGATGCCTTTTGATGCGCTTGGCTATTTAGAGCAGGCGATTGACCTTGACCCGACAAACCCGCGCTGGAAATGGAACAGAGCATTAGTATTAATTCAATTAGCAAAGGATTTGCAGCTAGCCCCGTTTATGGCAAATGCCGCACTAGCATTAGAGGATGCGCTGGCTTGTTGTGGTGAGCACCAGCAATCATTGCAAGCGGCTATCCAAAATACAATTGATAATATGGACAGTTATGTTTTTTCATAATTAAAGCAGGATGCCTCCATTTGCATTGGGATGGTATCTTTTTTATCCCGTATTAACAATTTTTGTGTACTAAAAAGCAAAGCGATAGATATAGACTGTAAGACCCCTTCAAAACATCAGCTAAAATCAACACGCCATTACGCTGGGGCGTAATTGATAGAGGAGGTGGGTTGATTGCCATCTTTCACAATCATGGTATGATAAGAAGGAAATGATTTAGAGATATAAAGGACGGATTTTGGATGACACAAGAAGCGGCAAATGCATTTATTGAAAATGTATGTAATCATTTAGTACGCAATATGAATATTACAAAAGTGGAAGCGCATTTTAATGAAACAATTGCTATGCAACGAGCATCAGCGACAACACAGCAAGATTTTTGGGATATGCTGATGGTCAATATGCTGTATTTTACTGAAAATGAGCAAGCTTGGGAGCAACTATTTCTAAAAATGCTGCAAACGAAGCAATGGTTAACGCCAGCAGCGCTGGAAGAAGAGCTATTAATGCATCAAATGCGTATTCGCCAGCAGGTGGCAACGCAAATGGAAACAGCGAAGGAATTATTCCATCAGCAATATCAAACAGCAGAGATAACAGAGGAAGCCATTATTTATGATTATGCATATAGCTCTGCTGGACACTCGATGCGGATGGATTTATTAACGGTGCTTGTTTCAACGCCTAAGCAATCCAAGCTACTATTTGAGGCGGACCCAGAAGAAACGATTCGTATTGTGAATGGCTATATTGCTTATCATACAGACGGACTTATTAATAGAACAAAATTACACTAATTTAAGGAATGTGAAAGGACTTTGATTGCATGAATACACCGTTTACGTTTAAACATACACAGCCTACACAAATGGACGCTACGAAAAAATATCCTGCTCTTTTTTTATTGCACGGCATGGGCAGCAATGAGGAGGATTTACCGCAATTAGTGCAGGATTTTCGCGAGCAATGTCATATATTTAGCCTACGAGGCCCTATTACACAAAAGCCTGGCTATGCCTTTTTCACGATTCAGGAGATGGATCAACCAGACCGTGCAGTTTTCGATAAGGTATTAGTGGCACTGCAACGCTTTATCTTAGAGGCAATTGACGAATATCAAATTGACCCACATCAAGTATTTGTCCTAGGCTTTAATCAAGGAGCTGTTTTAGCGCAATCATTGGCATTTGTGATGGGGAATTTAGTAACAGGCATTGTGGCATTAAGTGGCTATACACCAAAGTTTGTCACGGAAGAATATGCCATTCGTTCAATTGAGCATCTACAGGCTTTTATTTCTCATGGAGATTATGATTATATTATTCCTTCACAATTAGGTATAGAAAGCAAAGAGATCTTTGAGCAATTTGGTGCAACAGTTACCTTTAAACAATATCCAGATGGACATGGTGTTACACCTGATAATTTACGTGACCTTGTGGCATTTTTAGCACAGCAGCTCCAACAAGATTTACAATAGCTCTAAAACCAAGGCAAAAGAATTGTCTTGGTTTTTTTGTACAAATCATTACTTTTCTTAAATAGTAATAACAAGAATCAAGACAAGAAGGTTCAAATTCATGTCAGTCGGTGGTATCATAGAAGATGTTGTGAATGAACGTACTTTGTTAAAGTTTATGAAACATAGAAACAGCAAGAAGTGAAGAGGGGTAAAATCATTATTTAATGTGCTAGATGCAAATTTTGTCGCTTTCTATCGATGAAAATGTATAGAAATTATGGAGAAAAGGAATTAAGATGAATGGAACAAAATCTAAAAACGGAGCATAACCTGCAATCCTCCGAACAAATACAAGAGAAGTCATCACGCTCTACAATTTTAGCGCAAACAGTTAAAACAGGCATTATTAAATCTAATTTAATACCAATGTGGGCAGGCTTAACACTAGGCATGTACAAAAATAAAATGACATTTGTAGATAATATACCTGAAATTATTTTTTCAACAATTGGCTCTGCTCTTGTTATTGGGGCAGCTGGCGCTTTTAATAATGTCTATGATCGTGATATAGATGCCATTATGCCTCGAACGCAAAGTCGACCCACTGTAACAGGTGAAATGTCAGCTAAATCGACGTTAGCATTAGCGATTGCGATGTTAATTGTGGGGGTAGCAGTGTTGGCACTTGCTTCACCATTAGCGGCTGCATTTGGTTTATTAGGTGTCTTTTTATACGTTGTTCCTTATACAATGTGGACAAAGCGTCGGACGATTTATAATACAGAAATAGGGAGTATTAGTGGAGCAGTGCCACCATTAATCGGCTGGTCTGCGGTATCAACAGATATTACACATCCTGCGATTCTTGGTTTATTTTTAGTGATGGTTATATGGCAAATGCCTCATTTTTATGCGATTGCGATTCGCAAGCATGCGGATTATGAGGCGGCTAATGTGCCAATGCTTCCTGTTGTGAAAGGTATGCGTCGTACCTACTATCAAACAAACTTCTATTTAATTTTACTGATTTTATCAAGCTTTTTATTTGGCTCATTAAGTATAGGCATTATGCTTGTAGCATTGCTTTTAAGCATTGCATGGCTTATTATGAGTATTTATGGCTATCATCGTCATACAAATCAAGAGAAATGGGCAACAAAAATGTTTGTCTTTTCCCTGTTTCATATGACGGTATTATTTGCAACTGTCATTGTGTACTCATTAGTAGGAGTTATTTTTCAACTATATTAATATGATAAAAACCAACAAGCTATTCGGCGCTTGTTGGTTTTTGATTTTGCACGGAAAGGGTTTTACGGCTAGGCCATTCAAAGGCATGTAACTGACCACCAAACACAGCACCGCCATCAATGCCAATAATATTATTTTCCCCAAAGTAGACACTATAATCTGTTGGATCGTGATGCAGTCGATATGTGGGGGTATGTCCAAAAATAACCGTTTTGTCCCCCTCGTAGCCTGCATGAAATTCCTCACGAATCCATAGAAATTGCATAGGGTCTGTTTCCGCTAGTGCCACACCGGGTACAACCCCGCCATGTACAAAAATAGCATCCTCTAATTCGATATAGGTGTCAAAGGTTTCGATTAACTTTAAATGCGCTTCAAGCTTTGGTAATGTTTGAATAAAGTCAGGCAATGTTTGGCTTTGAATAGCCTCCTCAAAATCAGCCAACTGGTAGCCATAGCTGGCAAGTGTTGCCTCTCCACCACAAAGCCCAACCCAATGGTTCCAAGGCTTCGGATGCCCTGAGCGGCAGGCATGGAGCATAATTGCTTCATGATTCCCAAGCAACACACGTGCGCCCTGTGCCTGTAATTCGCCAACTAAATTTAACACACCGCTAGAAGCAGGACCTCTATCAATATAATCACCGAGTAAAAAAAGTTGGTCTTTCATTGGATGATAGTTTGCTTTTAGGAGTAATTCTTCAAACAGCGCTAATTCTCCATGTATATCACTAATTGCTAATATTCGATTCATGAACAAGCATCCTTTCCAATTGCAGAGCGGTTACAATTAGTATAGAGGAAAATTCTACAAATTTCGACTTTTCTAGCTTCCGGTGCTTTTTCCTCCATAGAATATTGCAAGAAATACTTCTCTTATCACTATTTTTTATTTTAGTATATGACAGCCACTCATCACTCACGATGACTTTGTCTTGTACAGTGTAAAATGGCAATTAATGCTTTAGCTTTTCCCACGCCTGCATGGCTACTTGTTCATCAAATGTTGACAGAAGACGAAAATGCTGCTCATCCAAAATACGATAATGATGACTAATCATATTTTGTTGAAGTCGAAAGCCTTTATATTCACTAATATTTTTCCACCATATGTATCCACCCATTGTTTTTTCCTTTGGCTGTAATGTTCCATGATTGGCGATTAAATCGATAACTTCTAATGGGTCACCACCAAGCTCATGTTGTAAAATGGTGCTATCTCGACATAACGTGCAAACAGCCACAGCAGTTGTCCAGCCAGTCAAAATACGACCTTTTTCAATTTGAACAAGTGTTTTTTTGGATAATCCTAGCAAATCACTCATTTGATCCTGTGTAAAAGCTTTCTCTGTACGGATTAATTTCAGTTTTTCTGAAACGAGTGTGATCAATTGTTCACGATTCATCCTAACACCCCTTATTTTCAGATTATTATATTCTATTATACATGAAAGTAAAGATACGTGTTTTTCATTTCAATAGGGGGGAGCTATTATACTAAAAAACAGACTGTCTTCAAGGAGAGCAGTCTGCTAAGTGTTAAATTTCATATTTATTTGTATCTGAGATAACACGGAAATGGATGCCTGTAATTTGCGCGCTCACTTTATGACGAAGTGTATCAATATCTACAAGCTCCTCTTTATTTTGAACACATGTAGCAATTTCTTGTAAAAGCTTTGTAAAGGCTTCCTTAAATAAAGCACGCATATTATCAAAGTCTAAGCTGCGAAAACTTCCATCAATATCAAAAGCTTCGACGGAATTTAATTGTTTAGAAGCACCTGCAAAGCGGTCATCATATACTGTGTAGTTTTCGTCAGTTACCACGATAATATATAGTACTTCCCCTGTAATTGTTTTGAGTTCAATATTTGTTTTATGCTTTTTTACATCAGTAATAATATGAATGCCGTCTGAATGGTACAGTTTAAACAATGTCATTGATATGGCCCCCTGAAACTATAATCATATTTTCTTTCAGGCGTGTTGATTAGTCTTTATTTTGCAGAGAAGACCTACGAATTTGTTGATTTTTGGCTACGGCTTCAACGAAGGAGGCGTCTGAATCTCAGACAACCTTATGGGTTTTCAGCTATTCCTGCCAGAGTCGCCTCTCCACTACAATCAACACGCCTGAAACTCTTTATTTATTATATCCTGAAATGGCTAATAATGGAATAGTGGAGTTCTACTATTAGGCACTGAAAATATGATTATGTTTGCACTTCAGTAATGGCTGGAGCACTTTTGCGTAAAGGTCGTACCTCGATATAATGAATTTGATGTCCTTGCTGCTCATAAATACTAAACACGTATGTGTCAAGTTCAATATTTTTCGATGTTTTAATACCATTATTGACCGTTAAGAACCAGCCGCCTAATGTTTCTACTTCCTCTGCATCCAATGTAATATTTAAGAGCCTTTCCACATCTTCTACAAGCATTTTGGCATTTAATATATAATGATGATCTGTGATTTTGCGAATATCTGCAATTTCATCATCATCAAACTCATCTCGAATTTCACCAACGATTTCTTCTAAAATATCCTCAACTGTCACAAGACCAGATGTACCGCCATACTCATCCATTAAAATAGCCATATGAATACGCTCTTTTTGCATACGTAAAAGTAATTCTTTAATAGGAATTGTTTCAATAACGCGAATAACGGGATTGATAAATTTTTCTAACACTAATGTTTCATCTGTTAATTGTTCAAGTAAGCCATGTGTAAATAATTCCTTTGCATTAATAAAGCCTAAAATATTATCGCGATCCCCATCATAAATAGGGTAGCGCGTATATTGCTCTGTGGCAATGCACTGAATAATATTGGTAAAGGACTCATTTCGTTCAATCCCGATAATTTCTGTACGTGGAACCATAATTTCACGGGCAATACGTTCATCAAAGTCAAAGACATTATTGACATATTTTAGCTCGGATTTATTGATTTCACCGCTTTTAAAGCTTTCAGATAATAGTAGTCGCAATTCTTCCTCTGTATGTGAAAGCTCATGCTCACTTGCAGGCTTCATACCGAATAGACCTACCAGCACTCGGGCAGAGCCGTTCAAGAACCAAATAAATGGATACATTATTTTATAGAAAAATAGTATTGGTTTGGCAAAAAGCAGTGTAATCGTTTCAGCCTTTTGAATAGCAGCAGTTTTAGGTGCCAATTCACCAACAACTACATGTAAAAATGTTGCAATAGCAAAGGCTGAACCAATTGTAAAGATTGTCATATACTTATCCGAAATACCAATCATCTCAAATAACGGATGAAGCATAAACTCAAACGTTTTTTCACCAACCATCCCGATACCAAGCGCTGTTACCGTAATTCCTAATTGGCAGGCAGATAAATATTCGTCTAAATGATCGACAACATGCTTAGCGGCAATTGCTTTTTTATTGCCCTCTACAACAAGCTGATCAAGCCTTGAGGAACGCACCTTTACAATGGCAAATTCTGTGGCTACGAAAAAGCCTGTTAATGCTAATAAGATAATAAAAATTGATAAGTTAATAATGGTCTCCAAATAGTCGTTCTGTAAAAACAGAACGTCACCTCCTATTGATGAATAAGTAAAAGCAAGGACTGCATTAATGCAATACTTGAGGGTGAAACATTTTTCTTAATGGTTTCAATTTTTTGATCGTCTTGCTTGTTCATTTGTTCTATATATAAGGTGATTAACTTTTAGACTTACACTCTTTTTCTTCGTTTTCCTGTATACTATTCTTAATAGATATGAAACGGAGAAAAATGATG
>NZ_JBIWBA010000030.1:0-35071 GCF_044760715.1 Lysinibacillus sp. NPDC098008 | reverse complement strand
ACGGAAGTTAAGCTCTTTCGCGCCGATGGTAGTTGGGGGCTTCCCCCTGTGAGAGTAGGACATCGCTAGGCAATCTATATAGAAAAGCAGTCAGCTAAACGCTGGTTGCTTTTTTATTTTTAAGAAATTTGTTTATAATTTAAAGAAAATATTGCAAAACTTGCTTATTCTATCATCATATATTTTCTATTATAAAATACTTTTTGCATTGCTATTTAGTTGGAATTTTTGATTAGATTTACTATGATTAAAAATCTGAATTGTCTTTCTTTTAGAAGTTTCTTGACAGTAGCAGTCCACGTTGTTAATCTTACAATTAATATTCTTTTAACCATAGGAGGAAGTTACGAAAATGTGGGAAACTAAATTTGCCAAAGAAGGTTTAACTTTTGATGATGTATTATTAGTACCAGCTCATTCCGAAGTATTACCGAAAGATGTTGATTTATCTGTTCAACTAACGCCAAAGATTAAATTAAATATTCCGTTGGTCAGTGCAGGTATGGATACAGTGACAGAGTCTAAAATGGCAATTGCTATGGCACGCCAAGGTGGTATCGGTATTATCCATAAAAATATGGGAATCGATGAGCAAGCTGAACAAGTAGAAAAAGTAAAACGTTCTGAAAATGGTGTTATTACAAACCCATTCTTCTTAACTCCGACTCATCAAGTTTTCGATGCTGAGCACTTAATGGGGAAATATAGAATCTCTGGTGTACCTATTGTAGATAGCATGGAAAACCAAAAGCTTGTAGGGATTATTACAAACCGTGACTTACGTTTTATCTCTGACTATTCTTTAAAAATTGAAGATGTTATGACAAAAGAGGATTTAATTACAGCACCTATTGGGACAACTTTAGAAGATGCTGAAAAAATTCTTCAACAATATAAAATCGAAAAACTTCCAATTGTCGATGAAGAAGGTCGATTAACTGGACTTATCACAATTAAAGACATTGAAAAAGTGATTGAATTCCCGAACGCTGCTAAAGATACACATGGTCGTTTACTTGTAGGTGCAGCTGTTGGTGTATCAAAGGATACAATGGTACGTATTGAGAAGCTTGTAGAAGCACAAGTTGATATTGTTGTAATCGATACAGCACATGGTCACTCAGAAGGTGTGTTACAAACAATTCGTTCTATCCGTGAAACATATCCAGAGCTAGAAATTATCGCTGGTAATGTAGCAACTGCAGAAGGTGCGCGTGCATTGTTTGAAGCTGGTGCAGATGTTGTGAAAGTTGGTATTGGTCCTGGCTCTATATGTACTACACGTGTAGTTGCTGGCGTAGGTGTACCGCAAATTACAGCAGTTTATGATTGTGCTACAGTAGCTCGTGAGCTTGGTAAAACAATTATTGCCGATGGTGGTATTAAATACTCTGGTGATATCGTAAAAGCTTTAGCTGCTGGTGGGAATATTGTTATGCTTGGTTCATTGCTTGCAGGTACATCTGAATCTCCAGGAGAAACAGAAATTTTCCAAGGTCGTCGCTTCAAAGTTTATCGTGGTATGGGCTCAATTGGGGCAATGGAAAAAGGTTCAAAGGATCGTTACTTCCAAGAAGATGCGAAAAAATTAGTGCCAGAAGGTATTGAGGGACGTCTTCCATATAAAGGACCTCTAGCTGATACAGTTTACCAATTAATCGGTGGTATTCGTGCTGGTATGGGCTACTGTGGAGCACCAAATCTTGAATATCTACGAGAAAATGCACAGTTTGTTAAAATGACAGGTGCAGGTCTACGTGAATCGCATCCACATGATGTACAAATTACAAAAGAATCGCCAAATTATTCAATGTAATATATTGCTTGCAACTTTTATGCTTTCGCTTCGTCTACAAAGATGGCGCGAAGGCATTTTTTTATGGTAGAGAGTCAACACGTTGATAGCTATCTATGATAAAATGTCGAGGACAAGATTATTTTTTGGAGGGCTTTCAAGGTGAAAAAGAAAATAAGCACCGTATTACGCTTACTCCTAATTCCTGTTTTGCTATTAAGCGTGTTTGCTGGTATCCCTACACAGGCAAATGCAGAAACAGATTTAGGATTAACAGTGGATGCTGCGATTTTAATTGACGCAGACTCAGGGAAAATTTTATATGAACAAAATGCAGATACTTCGCTAGGTATCGCAAGTATGACAAAAATGATGACTGAATACCTGTTATTGGACGCAATTAATGCAGGGACAGTTAAATGGGACCAAGAGTATCATGTAACAGATTATACGTATCGTATGTCGCAAAATCGTGCATTAAGTAATGTACCTTTACGTAGAGATGGATCTTATACGATTCGTGAATTATATGAGGCAATGGTTATTTATTCAGCGAATGCAGCAACAGTAGCGATTGCAGAAACAATTGCAGGCTCTGAAACTGAGTTTTTAAAGTTAATGAATAAAAAGGCGGAAGAACTTGGTTTAGAGAACTACAAATTTGTAAATGCTACGGGTCTTAATAATGCTGATTTATTTGGTATGCATCCATCAGGCACAGGACCAAAGGATGAAAATGTGATGCCTGCTAAATCTGTAGCAAAACTGGCATATCATTTGTTAAAAGATCATCCAAATGTGTTAGAAACGTCTAGCATTGCTAAGAAGATATTCCGTGAAGGTACAGAGGATGCTATTAAAATGTCTAACTGGAACTTTATGCTGCCTGGGTTAATCTATGAGTATCAAGGAGTAGATGGATTAAAAACGGGTACAACAGACTTTGCAGGTCATAGTTTTACAGGAACTGCAAAGCGTAATGATACACGTTTAATTGCAGTTGTGATGAAAGCTGTTGATGCAAATGGTGTGGGTTCATATGAAGCACGTTTCGATGCAACAGCAAAATTATTTAACTATGGCTTTTCACAATTTTCAAAAGAGGAAATTTTACCAGCCAACTATACATTTAAAGATCAAAAAACAGTAAAAGTAACAAAAGGGAAAGAAGATAAAGTAGAGATTGCTGTAAAAGAGCCTATTTCATTTATGGTGAAATCTTCTGATAAAGATTTATATAAACCTACACTTGTTTTAGATAAAAAGAGCTTAGAAGCAGGTGTTAAAAAAGATACTGTTGTAGGGAAAGTTGTTCTTGAGCGCACAGAAGGCACAGATTACGGCTTTATCGATGGGAAGGATATTTCATCTGATGTTGTAACAACAACCGCTGTAGAGCGTGCTGGGCGTATCTCATTATTCTTCCAAGGCGTTGGTAACTTCTTCGGCAATTTATGGGGAGGCATTTCAGACTTTGTTGGAGGCTTATTTTAATAATTAATACTAGGGCACATGATTGTTTTCAAACATTCATGTGCTTTTTCACATTTTCACACAGTAATGCATACGCTAGTAGGCGAAAGGATGTGGCTAAATGTGTGGCATAACAGGATGGGCTAGCTTTCAAAAGGATTTAAGAACAAGTGATGCAATAGTAAAATCCATGACACAAACATTGAATAAGAGAGGGCCAGATGATGAAAATATTTGGTGTAGTGAGCATATTGCATTTGGCCATCGACGGCTAGCTGTTATTGATTTGATTGGTGGCAAACAGCCAATGCACAAAGCATATGATGGAGCCAACTATGTCATTACATATAATGGCGAGCTTTATAATACAGAAGAACTGCGTAAGGAACTGCAAAAAAGAGGACATTCTTTTTCAACGCATTCAGATACCGAAGTATTATTAACAGCCTATATTGAATGGAAGGAGCAATGTGTAGATTTTCTAAATGGTATTTTTGCCTTTGGTATTTGGGATGACCAAACGCAATCACTGTTTTTATGCAGGGATCGACTTGGGGTGAAGCCTCTGTATTATATAGAGCAGCGGGGGGATATTATGTTTGCCTCTGAAATGAAAGCATTATTGGTACATCCATCAGTGCAGGTAGCTATTCATTCAGAGGGGCTCGCAAGCATGATGGCTGTAGGGCCGTCTAGGGTACCTGGCAAGACTCTTTTTCACAATATTGAGGAAGTGCGACCTGGCCATGCTATGCGATTTTCTAAAGAAGGTATAAAAAAGTGGCAATACTGGCGGCTACAAAGTTATCAGCATAAGGAATCTGTGGAAGAAACGATTGAGCATGTACGCTTCTTAGTAACAGATGCTATTGAACGACAGCTTATTTCAGATGTGCCAGTTTGTACATTTCTATCAGGTGGACTTGATTCAAGCATTATTACAGGAATTGCCGCAAAACGATTTCAACAACAAAACAGTAAGCTGCATACGTACTCCATTGATTATGAGGATAATGAGCGCTTTTTTCATCCACATGCTTTCCAAACATCAACAGATACGTATTGGATTCAGAAAATGACAGAGGCGTTTCAAACAACACACCATGCAGAGGAAATATCTCAGCAACAGCTCATCGACTTATTAGTAGAATCTGTGATTGTAAGAGATTCGCCCGGTATGGCAGACGTAGACTCATCATTATTATGGTTTTGCCGCAACATCCAAAAGGACTTTACTGTAGCATTATCAGGTGAATGTGCAGACGAAATTTTTGGTGGGTATCCATGGTTTCAAGAAAAAGCTTCAGGCTTTCCTTGGATTCGCTCATTGTCAGAGAGAAGTACATTGTTACAAGATAGGTGGCAGAAGAAATTAAACATTGAATTCTATGCCCAACAGCTATATGCTCAAACAATAGCAGAAGTACCATTATTAGATGGGGAAAGCTCCGCAGCAGCAAGCCATCGTGAAATGCTTTATTTGAATATGCAATGGTTTATGCAAACCTTGCTGGAGCGTAAGGATCGTATGAGTATGGGAGCAAGTTTAGAAGTACGTGTTCCCTTTGCAGACCATCGCCTTGTAGAATATGCATGGAATATTCCGTGGGAAATAAAGAATTTAGATGGGATAGAAAAAGGTTTACTGCGAAAGTCAATGGCACACTTATTACCAAATGAAGTATTATACAGAAAAAAGAATCCCTATCCAAAAACGTACCATCCAGCCTATACTGCAGGTGTGCAAAAGTGGTTAAAGGAGATTCTTAAAGATAAAAATTCAATTCTACATGAGCTATTTGTTCAACAAAAGCTATTGGAATTAATTGAATCTGGTGGTAGCTCCTTTAAGGTTCCATGGTATGGTCAATTAATGGCAGGCCCTCAGCTACTAGCATATTTAGGGCAAATTCATATATGGTTTGAACATTACCATATCCAATTAGTCGAAGCTTAAGAGATGTCCCTCAGCTAGTACCTGAGGGATTTTTTTGTATGCCCCAGCAAGCCATTAATTGTTCAATGGATGACTCAATTGCTTGTACGGGTATGCCACCAAATCCTAGTAAAAATTGAGCTTGTCTAGATTCGCAATGGTCTAATCGATAATCAGATAATGGATAGATGCCGATATTTGCTTGGGAGGCAAGTTGTTGTAATTGTTTTTCTGATAATGTGTGTTGAACATCTAATAAAATATGCATGCCTGCTTGCTCACCTGTAATATTAATGGACGCTGAATATTTCTCTAAAATCGCAGTGAGCCTGTCATGCTTTTTACGATAAACTTTGCGCATGCGATTAAGATGCTTAGCAAAATGACCATCACGCATAAAATTTGCGACGATATGCTGATCGAAACGGGGCACTGTGGATGAATAATAATTAAAAACATCGTTATAGGTAGCTAGTAGCTTAGGTGGCAGCACAAAATAGGCTACACGTAAGGATGGCATTAATGATTTTGTAAAGGTGCTCATATAAATGACCTTATCATTTCGATCTAAAGCATGTAGTGCAGGTATTGGTTTTCCAGTATAACGGAATTCTGAATCATAATCATCCTCAATAATATAACGGGAAGGGCTTTGTGCCGCCCAATTTAAAGCCTGTGCACGTCTTGTAGCAGACAATACTGCCCCTGTTGGGAATTGATGTGATGGTGTAATATATGCAACATTAGCATCCGCTTGCTCAAGCGCATGAATAATGATACCTTCGTCATCAACTGCGATTGGGCAGACTTTACGCTTATGTTGTGTAAACATACGGTGCACAGCGGGATATCCTGGGTTTTCCAATCCAAAGCAGGTGTCTTCATTAAAAAGGCGCAAAATCATTGGAAGAAGCTGCTCAGTACCTGAACCAATCACAATCTGCTTAGGGCTACAAACAACACCACGCGATTGATATAAGTAGTTTGCAATTTCCGTGCGTAAAGATAACTCCCCTTGAGGTTCTCCTGTTAGTAATAGCTCCTTTGAAGTGTCATCAAAAAGCTCCTTCGCATACTTCCTCCAAGTTTGAAAAGGAAAGGCATCAATATCAATAGAACCTGGATTAAAATCGATTTTATATGATTTTTTCTTCGGCTGTGCATTGATGGATGTCACAATTTCCTGCTGAATATAGGGGAGTTCATCAATTGCCTCGACAAAATAACCAACACGCGCTTTGGACATAATATAGCCTTCAGCAAGTAATTGTGCATAGGCAATTTCGATTGTTGTTTGAGAAATATTTAAAAAATCCGCTAATTTTCTTTTAGATGGTAATTTTTCTCCTACAGCAATTTTTTTGGAAATAATGGCATCTTTAATTCCGTTATAAAGCTGATCATAAAGGGGTTTTTCATTATCTTTTTCAAGCTGAAATAACAGCATGTCCATCTGCTAATTACCTCCTGACCTTATAATTTTTTAGAAAACTGGATATTTTGATATGGTCAATTTCTATTATACTAAATTTCATCACAAAGGTGGAGGTTAGAATAATGAAACAAACAGGTACGGAATTAGTAAAACGTGGGATGGCAGAAATGCAAAAGGGTGGCGTTATTATGGATGTAATAAATGCCGAGCAAGCAAAAATTGCAGAAGCAGCAGGAGCAGTAGCTGTGATGGCATTAGAACGAGTACCGTCTGATATTCGGAAGGCAGGCGGGGTTGCACGTATGGCTGATCCTCGGATTGTGGAAGAGGTGATGGGGGCTGTTTCTATTCCTGTAATGGCTAAAGCGCGTATTGGACATATTGTGGAGGCACGTGTATTAGAGGCAATGGGTGTTGATTATATTGATGAAAGTGAAGTGTTAACACCAGCAGATGAAGAGTATCATTTATTAAAAAGTGATTACACAGTACCATTTGTTTGTGGCTGTCGTGATTTAGGGGAAGCCGCACGTCGCATTGGTGAAGGAGCATCGATGCTGCGTACAAAGGGTGAGCCGGGAACAGGCAATATTGTAGAGGCTGTACGCCATATTCGCAAAGTAAACGCTCAGGTACGTAAGGTAGTGGGTATGACAGAAGATGAGCTAATGACAGAGGCAAAATTACTTGGAGCGCCTTTTGAATTATTAAGAGAAATTAAGCATCTTGGCCGTTTACCAGTTGTGAACTTTGCGGCTGGTGGTGTTGCTACACCTGCTGATGCTGCATTAATGATGGAGCTTGGCGCTGATGGTGTATTTGTTGGCTCAGGTATTTTTAAATCTGACAATCCTGAAAAATTTGCACATGCAATTGTAGAAGCAACAACACATTACAAGGACTACAGGCTGATTGCTGAAATATCCAAAGAGCTTGGTGTACCTATGAAGGGGATTGATATTGCACAGCTAGGACAAAACGAGCGTATGCAGGAGCGTGGCTGGTAGCATGAAGCGAATGGGTGTGTTGGCGTTACAAGGAGCGGTACGTGAGCATATGCGAATGTTAGAGGCGCTTGGCTGTGAAGCTGTGCTAGTAAAACAAAGACAAGATTTAGTAAAGCTTGACGGTCTTATATTGCCTGGTGGGGAAAGTACAGCAATGCGTAAATTGCTGGATCGCTTTGAGCTACTAGAGCCAATCCGTCAGCTAGCACAGCAAGGCTTACCGATGTTTGGAACCTGTGCAGGCTTAATTTTATTAGCCAACCATTTAGTGGATGATACGCGACATTTAGCTGTGATGGATGTGACAGTGGCAAGAAATTCATATGGTCGTCAGGTGGATAGCTTTGAAGTAAAGCTGGATATTCCTAAAATAGGTAATGCGATTCCAGCCGTATTTATTCGTGCGCCTCATATTGAAGCGGTTGGTAAAAATGTTGAAGTGCTTGCACGGCATGAAGGAAAAATTGTGTTAGCACAGGATAGGCATTTATTAGGCTGTGCGTTCCATCCCGAATTAACAGCAGATACACGTATTCTTGAATATTTTGTAGCATCTATAGTATGACTTGCAAAATTCTTTTTCATATAGTACAGTATGGTTAAATTTTAAATAACTGAACACGATGATAGGAAGTAGTAACAAGCACGTTTTTTGTAGAGAGTCAGCGGCTGGTGGGAGCTGATAAAAGCACTTGTGAATCCGTCCTGGAGTTGCACAGTCGAAGTTTAATGAAAGTAGGCTGTAGCCGGCTGAAATGCCGTTATGAAACAAGTGGATTAGGCATATGTCTAGTCAATTAGGGTGGCAACGCGGGTAGCTCTCGTCCCTTTTATGGGATGGGGGCTTTTTTGTGTTCTGATTTCAATCATTTACTGGAGGTATGAACTATGTTAGATATTAAACGCGTGCGTGATAATTTCGCAGAAGTCAAAGAAATGCTATTAACACGTAATGAGGATTTAGGGAACTTGGATGACTTTGAGGAGTTAGATGCAAAGCGCCGAGTATTAATCGCTAAAACAGAGGAGCTTAAAGCAGAACGTAATAAAGTATCTGAGCAAATTTCTATTATGAAGCGCAATAAAGAAAATGCGGATGAAGTCATTGCTCGTATGCGTCAGGTTGGTGATGAAATTAAAGAATTAGATAGCCAATTAAATGAAGTAGAAGAGCGTTTTAAAGATATGATGATGCGTTTACCAAATATTCCACATGAATCAGTCCCAGTTGGCACAACAGAGGACGATAATGTTGAGGAATATACATGGGGTGAAGTACCAGCATTTGATTTTGATATAAAAGCGCATTGGGACATTGCAACAGATTTAGATATTGTTGATTTTGAACGTGGTGCGAAAGTAACTGGTAGCCGTTTCTTATTCTATCGTGGTCTTGGCGCTCGTTTAGAACGTGCATTAATGACATTTATGATGGATTTACATGCAGAGGAGCATGGCTATGAGGAGATGCTACCACCTGTTATTGTCAATCGTGAAAGCTTAACAGGCACTGGTCAGCTACCGAAGTTTGAAGAAGATGTTTTTAAGCTAGAGGAAACAGATTATTTTATGATTCCAACTGCAGAAGTACCCGTGACAAACTTCTATCGTGATGAAATTTTACCAATCGAAATTTTACCAAAAGGTTTTGTTGCGTATAGTGCATGTTTCCGTTCAGAGGCAGGTTCTGCTGGGCGTGATACACGTGGCTTAATTCGTCAGCACCAATTCAACAAAGTAGAATTAGTTCGTTTTGTAAAGCCAGAGGAATCATACGAGCAGCTAGAGCTTTTAACAAACCATGCTGAAAAAGTATTACAACTACTTGGGTTACCATACCGCAGATTAAAAATGTGTACGGCTGATTTAGGTTTTACAGCAGCGAAAAAATATGATTTAGAGGTTTGGATTCCAGCTCAAAATATGTACCGTGAAATTTCTTCTTGCTCTAACTTTGAGGATTTCCAAGCACGACGAGCAAATATCCGCTTCCGTCGTGAGCCAAATGCGAAGCCAGAATATGTTCATACATTAAACGGTTCAGGTCTTGCCCTTGGTCGTACGGTAGCAGCAATCTTAGAAAACTACCAGCAAGCCGACGGAAGCGTAGTAATTCCTGAAGTATTAAGACCATATATGGGCGGCAAGGAAGTAATCGTACCAAACTAAACAAAGTCGGCTCTGCCTCGAAAGCGAAGTGACAGAGGCAAACCAAGGAAGCGTAGTAATTCCTGAAGTATTAAGACCATATATGGGCGGGAAAGAAGTAATCGCACCAAACTAAACGACAAAAGCTATTTTAGATACCTTACTAAAGGAAAATCTAAAATAGCTTTTTCTTAATTACAATTTTCACAGTTGGATGCACCTTCTGTAATTGTTAAAGCCGCTCTTGCCTTTTTTTCGGCCTTTTTACGCTCCCGTAAAGCCTTAAAAAAGTTAGTTAAAATTTGCCCACATTCCGCTGCTAAAATTCCTTCTGTTACCTTACATTCATGATTAAGGCGCGCATCATTCAATAAACGATATAAGGAATCCACACAGCCAGCTTTACTATCTCTTGCCCCATAAACAACACGAGGAATACGAGATTGTAGAATGGCTCCAGCACACATTGGACAAGGCTCCAGCGTCACGTAAAGCGTTGTATTCTCTAAACGCCAGCTACCTATTTTTTTACAGCCTTGTTGAATCGCTAATAATTCTGCATGAGTAGTGGCATTTTGAGAGGTTTCTCGTAAATTATGGGCACGTGCAATAATTTCGCCATTATAAACAAGAACCGCTCCAATTGGTACTTCTCCAAGAGCTGCTGCTTTTTTAGCTTCCATTAAGGCTTCTTGCATAAATTGCTGATCTCTTGTCATACTAATCGCTCCTTCCTTCCAGTTTAGCTTGCTTTGCTAGCAATATCAAAATTTTAAGATAGTTATTTAATTAAGTTAACTTTATAATTAAGATAACTTAATTATAAGGGCTGATAATAAATGAAGGATTTAATTACAAAAATTAATCGTTTACAGGACCAATTAAATATTGAAATGGCAGTGCAATATGAAACAACAATGGATAATGAATTAACGGCTAAGCAAGTATTACTATTGGAGCTAGTTCGTGCAGGGGCAACAACGACAAAGGAGCTTGCTACTACATTACAGGTAACAACTAGCGCTGTTAGTCAGCTTTTGAATAAGCTAGAGGATAAGGGCTATATTTATCGGGCAATTAATCCAGAGAATCGACGTGAAATTAAGTTAGAGCTGGCAGAAAAAGGGCAGCAATATTTTAAAAAGCTACAGCAATTTGAGCAAGACACCACCTACGCAATTTATGGACAATTGCCAATAGAGGATTTACAGCATTTAGGGCGTATTTTAGAAAATTTATTAACAATTGTTAGGAGGGATAAAGCATGAGCTGGGTTGAAAAGTCAAAACCTATATGGCTTATTTTAGTGTTATTTGTGTTGAGTGGTAATTATATGTTGTACCATACATCTATAGGGAGCAATCTATTACCTGATGAGGCACAGGCTGTTGTGTTAGGGTCGTTGTTAGATTTAATGATTTGTTTCCCATTATTTATGATACTTTACCGCAATAAATTTTCGCCGAAGGCATTGATTGCATTCGTCGCATTTGGCTGTATCTTGCTTCGATTAATAGTGCCAACAGATTTATTAGCTCCGTATGCAATGATTACATGGAGTGGCATTGCGGTTGAGGGCTGTATAGTATTGGTAGAAATTTTATTGCTTATAACATTGCTACGTTACACGCCGAAGATTATCCATGATGTAAAAGAGAGCCAATTGCCAACATTATTTGCATTTTCACAGGCTGTAGGAAAATATGTGAAGCAGCATCCAATTATTCAAGTGATTTGTTCTGAAATGCTTGTCTTATATTATGCATTTGGGAGTTGGCGACAAGCAGTGCCTAAAGGGCTGACATTATATAAAAAATCAAATTATATGGCATTTCAAATTATGATCATTCATGCCATTATTATAGAAACCATAGGCATACATTATTGGCTACATACAAAGGCACCAATTGTTTCCATCGTGTTATTAATTCTTAATATTTATTCCATCATTTTTTTCCTAGCAGATATGCAGGCAATGCGCTTGAATCCAATTTTTATAGATAAAAAGTCCATATATCTATCATTAGGCTTAATAAAACGTACCAAAATTGACCTTGATAATATTGCTGTAATTATAGATGATCCAGAGTTACTTGCCCAAAAACGCTCAAAGGAAACGATTGATTTTATTTTGCGAGATTTTGAGAGTGTCCAGCCTGATTTTATTGTGCAATTAAAGCAGCCCGTTATCGTAACTTTTATGATGGGGATTGAAAAGAAGTATCAGTATATAGCTATAAAATCTGATCATCCTACAGAACTAAAGAAAGCTTTAGCTAGAGCTTAAAATAAGGTGAGATTTTGAAAAAATTCATAATGGGCTCGTCCGTTATTTTCTTAATAATTGTAGTGATTCCGTTTAATGCTATGTTTCCTTTTAGTAGAGGCATGGCATTTTATATTTTCCAAAGCGTTTGACAATAATAAACAGTCGTTATATATTTATATATGATTATATGTTCATATATAAAAGGAGTTGTCTGTTATGGGTAATGGCAATCAGCATTTAGATGAGGAAACATTGTTTGTAGTTTCGCAAACATTTAAAGCATTAAGCGATCCAACGCGCATTCGTATTTTAAATTTACTATGTACCGACGAGCATTCTGTCAATGATATTGCAGAAATTTTAGATTTAGGTCAATCAACCGTTTCACACCAATTGCGTTTTTTAAAAAATTTACGCTTGGTGAAGTTTCGACGAGAGGGCACAACCCTCTACTATTCAAAGGATGATGACCATGTGATGAATTTATTGCAACAAGCGATCGACCATGCAACACATCATTAAATGGGAGGGATACTAATGGGACATCATCACGATCATGGGCATGACCATACACATGGTGCAAATAAAAAAGTATTATTACTATCATTTATTATTATTACAAGCTATATGATTATTGAGGCAATTGGTGGCTTTGTTACAAATAGCTTGGCACTTCTGTCAGATGCAGGACATATGTTAAGTGACGCTATTTCTTTAGGTATTGCCCTGTTAGCTTTTATTATGGGGGAAAAGGCTGCTAGCTATAGTAAAACTTATGGTTATAAACGATTTGAAATTTTAGCGGCTGTGTTAAATGGTGTAACATTAATCGTTATCGCATTATTTATTTGTTATGAGGCGATTGAACGCTTTGCCAATCCACCAGCAGTAGCGACAACAGGAATGCTTATTATTAGTACAATCGGGCTTTTCGTAAATATTTTAGTCGCATGGATTATGATGCGTGGTAGTGATACAAAGGATAACTTAAATATGCGTGGTGCTTTTTTACATGTGCTTAGTGATATGCTAGGGTCTGTAGGAGCTATTATTGCTGCATTATTAATTATGTTTTTAGGCTGGAGTTGGGCAGACCCACTAGCAAGTGTGATTGTAGCATTACTGGTGCTAAGAAGCGGCTATTACGTCACAAAGGATGCTGTTCATATTTTAATGGAGGGCACACCGAAGAATGTAGATGTGACAGAAATCGTTGAAGTGATTGAACAAACAAATGGTATTAAAAGCATTCATGATTTACACATTTGGACAATTACAAGTGGTACAAATGCATTGTCCTGTCATGCGGTTGTCGATGAGCAATTAACAGTAGCTGATAGTGAGCGTATTTTACGAAAAATTGAACATAATCTTGAGCATAAAGGCATTAAGCATGTCACAATTCAGCTAGAAACAGCCTCCCATCAGCATGATAATTCAATTTTATGTCAATTGAAAAATGAGCATCATCACCATTAATTACGTTCTAATTTTTTAAACTTGCTAGAAAAGCTTTCTTCAAAATCTGAAACATCGGCATTTCTAACCTATGATTTTACAATCTATTACTTGTGTAAAGCACTATTTGTTGACCAATGAAAAGATAAGGAAAGAATAAGAGTAAAATGAGGCTGCTTAATTCTCATTAAATATGGGGATTAAACAGCCTAGTAAGGTATTTTATTTATATATTAAATTTCATTTTTCAGCGTTTTTAACTACAGATAATATAACAATATTTACTTTTCAAATAGAGTTTTTGAGCCACCTAAAGCATAGCTAAATGTTATTTCATCCTTTACTTGTGCCCCTATAGGTTGCTCGCCAATTACTATACCTAACCGGTTATAACCTAATAGTTCTATAGTAACTCCTTTATTAAAATTATAGAAAAAACTACTATAACCAGTTTGTACCCAAGTTGTTGGGAATGCTAAACTAAAAGATGAAACTCCCGTTATTGATGAGAATGTTTTGCTGGATCCACTTCCGTTATAACGATAGCTTAAATCAACAGTAACAGTTACTGGTTGAGTAGCGCTCTTAATAGGATTGAGTGATGGTTTTACCCATACTTCAAGTCGGTCAGTTGTTGAACTAGTAGCCATAGTAGTAATAAGAGGAGTTGATAAAGAACTGCTTTCTGTGTCTTCATATAAATTTAATTCTGTATCTTCATTTTCTAATTCTTTGATAGCTTGTTCGAAATCTTCCACTGTATCAAAGTTAATAACAGGTGCCCCTTCAGGTAATTCATTTATATCAATTAAATCAATATAATCCGAATTATTGGAAATAGACTCTATTTTTGGTAATATTTCTTTAGAAGCTTCATTAACCTCTGGTGATGCGAAAACAGTACTTCCTATAGCGCTTACTGCAAAAAGAGAAAGAAAAAGAGATAAAATTAATTTTTTCATTTTTTAAAAACCCCCAAAATTTGTTTTTTTATACATTATTATCATAAACGAGGGAGGATAATTATGAAAGATAAATCCAGTGTATATAAAATATGGATAATCATTATTAGTATTGTTTTAGTAATTTGTATACCTTTTATTAGTGGAAGTAGAGATGGTAGAGAAGATTTTATTAAAGCTATCTATGGCTTTCCTGCTGATTGGTTATATTTATATACTAATGGAGGCTTTAGCTTCCTTGGAATAGGCTTTATCGTGAATATTATATTTTTTTACTACATGATTAAAATTTTAATATGGGCTTATAAAAAAATAATTGGTTGGATTAAAGGAATATGGGCTAATCTATACTATTAAAGCGGTCAGTAATAATCCTTAACGCTTGCATACCCTTCTTGGGTATAGTATGATAGATATGAAATCGGAGGTGTAGTGATGGAGAATATCATAAAAGAAGATGTTTGTCATACAGAGGAAACTACGTCTTGTCGCAAAAGTCATCATCCTGAGCGTGTGAAAAAGGATTTAACTACTCGATTAAATCGTATTGAAGGTCAGATTCGTGGCATTAAAGGGATGATTGAAAAAGATGTGTATTGTGATGATGTAATTACACAGCTGTCTGCTACACAGTCTGCTTTAAATAGTGTCGCAAAAATATTATTAGAGGGTCATTTAAAGGGCTGTGTCGTAGATCGTCTATCAGAGGGCGATGAGGCTGTATTAGATGAGCTAATTATAACAATTCAAAAATTAATGAAAAAATAAAGGAGCGATTTATGATGCAAAATGTAACATTAAATGTAGAAGGTATGTCATGTGGTCACTGTGTTAATGCGGTGGAAAAAAGCGTAGGTGCTTTAGCTGGTGTTGAGCAAGTAACTGTTCATTTAGCAGAAGGTTCAGTTGATGTAGCTTTCGATGATGCAAAAGTATCACTTGAGCAAATTAAAGAAACAATCGATGACCAAGGCTATGATGTAAAATAATATTACAGGGTGCTTCTATAGGCACTCTCTTATTTTCAAAATTTTATACCCCCTATCGGTATAAGGAGAGGTGAAAGATAGATGAGTTCTGAAATGAAAGAAGCAAACTTACAAATTACAGGAATGACCTGTGCAGCCTGTGCGACTCGTATTGAAAAAGGTTTGAATAAAATGGATGGTGTAGAGCAGGCAACTGTTAATTTAGCGCTTGAAAAATCGTCTATTAAGTATGATCCGGCAAAGCTAAGTGAAGCAGATTTTGAGCAGAAAATTGAAGCACTTGGCTATGCCATTGTGAAACAAAAGGCAGAGCTTGATATTACAGGGATGACTTGTGCAGCCTGTGCGACTCGTATAGAAAAAGGACTGAATAAACTTAGCGGTGTATCTACTGCTACTGTTAACTTAGCACTTGAAAAAGCAATGATTGAGTTTAATCCTTCAGAGGTAAGCATGGTGGATATTATTGCAAGAGTAGAAAAGCTAGGCTATGGGGCGCATCAAAAGGTAGATGAACAGGAAACAGTAGATCATCGAGAAAAGGCAATTAAACAGCAGCAGCAAAAATTTATTTTATCAGCTATTCTTTCGCTGCCGTTGCTGTGGACGATGGTTGGGCATTTTTCATTTACATCGTTTTTATATGTGCCAGAATTTTTGATGAATCCATGGGTACAAATGCTACTAGCAACCCCGGTGCAATTTATTATTGGTAAACAGTTTTATGTAGGTGCTTATAAAGCATTGCGCAATGGTAGTGCCAATATGGATGTCCTTGTTGTTATGGGTACATCGGCTGCTTATTTCTATAGTGTTTATCAAGCAATTGCCACAGCAGGCTCACATCATGGACCACATCTTTATTTTGAAACAAGTGCCGTTTTAATTACATTAATATTATTAGGTAAATTATTTGAGGCAAAGGCAAAAGGTCGCTCATCAGAGGCGATTAAAAAGCTAATGGGGCTACAAGCAAAAACAGCCATTGTTGTACGTGATGGCGTGGAAAAGGAAGTTCCTTTAGAAGAGGTTATTATTGGCGATACAATTCTCGTTAAACCGGGTGAAAAAATTCCAGTTGATGGCGAAGTAATAGAAGGTACAACAGCCGTTGACGAATCCATGCTAACAGGTGAGAGTTTACCAGTCGATAAAAAACAAGGTGATCCATTATTTGGTTCTACAATCAATAAAAATGGCTTTATCAAAATGATAGCTACAAAGGTTGGTCGCGATACAGCCTTAGCGCAAATTATTAAAGTGGTAGAGGATGCACAAGGCTCCAAAGCCCCTATTCAACGTTTAGCAGACCAAATTTCAGGTATTTTTGTACCGATTGTTGTTGGTATCGCGCTTGTCACATTTTTAGTATGGATTATTTGGGTGCAACCGGGAGAGTTTACACCTGCGTTAGAAGTATTAATTGCAGTGCTTGTAATTGCTTGTCCATGTGCGCTTGGGCTAGCTACACCAACATCCATCATGGCAGGGTCAGGGCGTGCTGCTGAATTTGGTATTTTATTTAAAGGTGGCGAGCACTTAGAGCAAACGCAAAGTATTAATACAGTTGTTGTTGATAAAACAGGTACAGTAACACATGGTAAGCCTGTTTTAACAGATGTGTTATTAGCTTCGGGACAGGAGGAAGCACGCTTTTTATCATTAATTGGTGCAGCAGAGAAGCAGTCAGAGCATCCATTAGCAGAGGCAATTGTCCAAGGAATTGAGGAGCGTGGTATTGAGCTAGGGCATGTTCAATTTTTTGAGGCAATTCCAGGCTATGGTGTACAGGCAACTGTGGCAGGGCAAGGTGTTATCATTGGTACACGGAAATTAATGCAGCAATACAATATTGCTATTGATGCAGTTTTACCGACAATGGAGCAGCTTGAACGCAGTGGTAAAACAGCAATGCTAGCGGCGATTAACGGTCAATATGCAGGCTTAGTTGCTGTTGCTGATACAGTAAAGGATACATCAAAAGAAGCGATTCATCGACTACAGGAAATGGGCATTACAGTCATTATGATGACAGGAGATAATGAACGTACAGCTCAGGCAATTGGGGCAGAGGTTGGCGTTGATCGTGTTATTGCTGAGGTTCTACCAGAGGGCAAAGCAGAGGAGGTAAAAAAATTGCAGGCTGCTGGTAAAAAGGTAGCGATGGTGGGTGATGGCATTAATGATGCACCAGCACTTGCTACAGCGAATATTGGAATGGCAATTGGTACTGGTACAGATGTTGCCATGGAAGCGGCAGATATTACATTAATTCGTGGTGACTTAAATAGTATTGCAGATGCTATTTTAATGAGCCGTAAAACAATGCGTAATATTAAGCAAAATCTATTTTGGGCATTTGCCTACAATACATTAGGTATTCCAATTGCCGCCATTGGTTTATTAGCCCCATGGGTAGCAGGTGCAGCGATGGCGTTTAGCTCTGTATCAGTTGTCTTAAATGCATTGCGTTTACAGCGAGTGAAATTATAAATCATGATGAACTGTAGACCTATTGATTGGGGATGCAGTTCATTTTGCTTTTAGCGATTAATTTAATAAATAGTTTGTGTTGGATATTTTTAACATTATGATTTTCCATTTCACATCAGTATTAATTTCAAACTCTTTTTTACTTAACTAACCATTAGGATAATTCTATTTTTCATGTTCACGATATGGTACAATGAAAAGCACTGATTTATTTTTAAACATAAAGGAGGGGCCTCTTGTGACGGTTCCATTTGTTACGGTAGAAGGTCCGATTGGTGTTGGGAAAACCTCTTTATCGAAAGAGATAGCCGCAACATTTAATTACCATCTATTAAAAGAAATAGTAGACGAAAATCCCTTTTTAAATAAGTTTTATGAAAATATAGAGGAGTGGAGCTTCCAAACGGAAATGTTCTTCCTTTGTAATCGCTATAAGCAATTAACAGATATTCAAAAATTTCGATTGGCACATGCCAAGCCTGTTGTAGCAGATTATCATATTTTTAAAAACTTAATTTTTGCGAAGCGTACATTGGCACCCACAGAGTATGAAAAATATGAGGAAATTTATAAAATCTTAACGAAGGATATGCCAGTGCCGAATGTAGTCGTTTATTTATATGCAAGCGTTGACATGTTAATGGAACGTATTGCCATGCGTGGTCGAGAGTTTGAAAAAATGATTTCTCGCGATTATATGGATCAGCTTGTGCTGGATTATCATTCTTTTATCGAGCATTTTGAGAAGATGCACCCTGAAATTCCCGTTATTCGCTTTAATGGGGATCAGCTTGATTTTGTGAAAAATCCAGATGATTTAAGCTATGTTTTAAAAACAATTAAGGATACGTTACAACAAAGGAGTCTGCAATTATGAGTTTAAGAGAGAAATATGATATTCCACCACAAACAGTTATTACGATTGCAGGTACTGTAGGGGTCGGGAAATCAACGATGACAAAGGCGCTAGCGGAGGCATTGCAGTTTCGTACATCCTTTGAAAAAGTCGATACAAATCCATATTTAGATAAATTTTATGAGGACTTTGAAAAATGGAGCTTCCATTTACAAGTGTACTTTTTAGCAGAGCGCTTTAAAGAGCAAAAACGTATTTTTGAGTATGGTGGAGGATTTGTACAAGATCGTTCTATTTATGAGGATACAGGGATATTTGCTAAAATGCATTATGATAAAGGAACAATGAGTCCAACAGATTATGAAACATATACAAATTTATTTGATGCAATGGTGATGACACCATATTTCCCACATCCTGATTTACTGGTTTACCTTGAGGGACCGATTGATGCGGTGATTGGACGCATTCAAGAGCGTGGACGTGCAATGGAGCAACAAACACCAAATGATTACTGGGTGGAAATGCATGAGCGCTACGAGCATTGGATTAATAATTTTAACGCTTGCCCAGTGTTACGTTTAGATATTAATGATTATGATTTATTAAAAAATCCAGATGCCATTGAATCAATTGTAAGCCGCATCAGTCATATGCTAAAACAAACAAGCCATTTACGAAAATAACTACAAGACGTGGAACAATATATAGCTGATTGTTTCACGTTTTTTGAATAGGAGGGATTATTATAAAAATCGCTGTTTATTGTGGTTCTAGTTTAGGGAAAAATGCAATCTATGCGGAGAAGGCGAATGAGCTAGGCACATTGCTTGCTGAAAATGGTCATGGTGTGGTGTATGGCGGTTCAAAAACAGGATTGATGGGCAAGGTAGCCGATGCTGTACTAGCAGCAGGAGGAGAAGTAATCGGTGTGATGCCTACACATTTACAGAAGCGAGAATTGGCACATGCTTCATTAACAGAGATTCATTTTGTTGATTCCATGCATATCCGTAAGGCAAAAATGGTAGAGTTGGCTGATGCATTTATTGCTCTTCCAGGCGGTGCAGGTACATTAGATGAATATTTCGAGGTGTTTACATGGGCACAGATTGGACTGCATGAAAAGCCAATTATTTTATATAATGTACAAGGATTTTATGATGCAATTTTACAGCATTTTAAGCGAATGCTGGAGGAAGGCTTTATACGTGCTGAGCAACAAGCACTTATTCATGTAGCCACTACAGCAGACGAGCTATTACATTTATTAAAAGCATATAAGTAATAAATGATCGCACCAGCTATTTTTGATTGGTGCGATTTAGTTTTTGAGATGTATTGAAATAGTGACTGTGTTTTATTTACAATAAAGGTGTAAGGATTATATTAATCATAATAGGGGTGCTACGGATGACGAAAGTGGAAGTAAGTTTTCAGCATTTACCAACAACAGCAATCTCAGATGCAACAGGTGGGCATACGAATTTACGTAGCGATATTAAGCCATTAGCAGATCATTTTAAAATTGCTGGACGAGCAGTAACAGTACGTTTGCCAGATGGCGAAAATGGAGCAGTGTTGGAGGCGATTCGAGCTGCCAATGAAGGTGATATTTTAGTTATTGATGCAAAGGGTAATACAAATCGAGCTGTGGCTGGAGATTTTGTAATATCCTTAGCGAAGGGGATTGGCGTACAGGGCTTTGTTGTGGATGGGGTAATTCGTGATATTGCGGCCATTCGTGAACTGGATTTCCCTGTATTTGCTTTAGGTACAACGGTAGCGGCTGGCAATAAAAATGGCGGTGGTAAAGTAAATGTGCCGATTGCTATAGGTGGCGTAACCGTTCAGCCTGGAGATTATATTATTGGAGATATAGACGGCGTTATTGTTGTACCACAAGAGGATGCAGAAAAAGTGGTTGAGGCTGCTGAGGCAAAAGTCGACAAGGATGACAAGCGCGCACAGGAAGCACATGCAAATGGCAAGGAATCCATTATTGCTTATTTAGATAAAGTATTAGCGAAGTAAACTAAAATGCCAAAGTGTTGATCACACAACGCTTTGGCATTTTAGATTATTGCAATGCTAAACTTGTCGTAAATTCAAAGCGATTTTCCTCTTTTAAACGATCCACATAGCCAACAATATAAATATTCGCTATTCTTACCTCAGATTCTGTAAATTCTTTATAGAAAGTAGGTGGAAAGGAAACAGACAGCTCCACACTTTCACCAGACTTAATATTTAAGCGATTGCCTGTCGCAAGCACTCTAAACGGATTAGTCGTTTCTCCATGCTCTTCAGGATCATTAATAAAGCCGAATAATACGTTATTTTGGGCAATTGTATAATCACTGTTATTCGTTAGTTTAATGAGATATTCTATCCTCGTGTTTGGATTAATGCTTTTAGAGATTAATTCAAATGTTATATCATCTATAATGCCAGATTCAACCTGATCAAATTTAGGACTACATCCTGATAATATAAAACAAAATAGGATTATAATAAATATTTTTTTCATAAATTAATAAACCGATCTTTTGAGTTACTTACTTGAGCAGAAACTGGTGAAAATAAAGGGATCGATAACATTGTTGTACATAAAACAGTTGCTGTAGTTAAACGTATTTTTCTCTTCAATTTTACCACTCCTATAGTATATATTTATTTACTACATTTATATATTAACACTAAAAAAATCCATTTCCAATCCTTGAATACAAAATATTACTTTTTTACCAAATGAGCTACCATCAAAAAGTAATAAAAATGACTTTTTGATGGTAGCTCTATAAAAATATATTTATCTTTTACGCTAAATTTTCATTATCATTAAAGTAATTTTTCATTTTTTCCTGATCGAAACGGTTTTCCCATTTTGCCATCACTAATGATGCTAATGAGTTACCAATTACGTTAACGACTGTACGTCCCATATCAAGAATACGGTCAATACCTGCGATAAATGCTAAACCTTCAAGTGGAATGCCAACAGTACCTAATGTTGCTAAAAGAACGACGAATGACACCCCTGGTACACCTGCAATACCTTTAGATGTAACCATTAATACAAGCATTAACGTAATTTGTTCACCAATGCTTAGGTGAATACCGTACATTTGCGCAATAAATAATGCAGCGATTGCTTGATAGAGCGTTGAGCCATCTAGGTTGATTGACCTCTTTTGCAAATGCATTTTGTTTGTTGGCATAAGAAAAACCTCCCTAGAATTTATACCTTAATAGTATTGGGAGGCGTATCGAAAAAATATGTGTGGTTTGATATCGGGCTTACCGTATACTTATTCAGGTTTTAGTTCAATAAGTTATACTTGTTTTTTTTTCTTAAAGGAATCTTCAAAATCAAAAGGAATTGTATGAATCTTATCATCTAAGATATTTAAATATTTCTTTATTAACGTCTTTGTGATTTTTATACTAGAAACATTAGGTTTAAAATGGCCAGATTTATTGTTGATTAGAATGTGCATATCATCACTTACCTTATCATTTGTTACTAACATTTCTCCAGCAGATTTAACTATAAGATTTTCGTAATCGCATAATAAAAGAGGATGTTCAGGTTGTACGTCCCCCCACAAATTGTTTTTTCTACCAGTAATTAATTCTGTGGTAGTTTGAGGACTATCTAGAATCAAAATTTTATCATCTAGAGTGGTTACGTATATATACCAATTATTAATTTTTATGTTATTAAATTGTTCAGGCATGTCCATATTAATGATGCGGGTCTTAATTTCATTTTTATGTCTATCATATTGATCATTTATATCAGGAATAAAAATAAAAGCGTCCTCCCCATCATTATCAATCATCACAGGTGGACGTGTAGATAATAACGGAGCATCGTTATATTGCTTGATTATATCGTTAAGTAATTCTATTCTATATTGAAAAGGCTTTAAATTACTATTTTCAATTAAAAAGATATAAATAGATAATTTAACGATAAGAGTGGAATTACTAAATTCACCATATTTTGTTTTGCATTCTTCTAATAAATTTATAAAAGATTTATACTCATCTAGAATAGTCATTTTGCTTCCTCCAGAGCACTCAAAAATGCCAATCCATGTTCATATTTTGACTTATTTGATGATATACCTCTGTATTTAGTTTTTATAATATTTATAAGCTCTTTAATTTTTTCTTCAACGAATACAGATACAGAAATCTCAGCTGTTTCTATTTCACAAATATATATAGTTCCGATGATATTATTTAAATCCTCAGGCCTAAAATAAGAAATGGAATCTATGCTTATAAAAATTTTTGTATTATCTTCAATGAAATATCTTTTATACCTTTTCTGTTTCATAACAAGTTGAGAAATTAAATTTTTAGTTAAATTTTCTTCTCCAGCAAGCAAAAAAATTTCATTTAAATAGCCGTCTATGTCCTTACCTCTTTTAAAGAAAACATTAAATTCTTTCCTGAAATTGTCTTCGTATTTACCGATTTTAAACATAACTTTATTCATATTAGGCTCTTTTAAGCTAGCGTTTGTAACTAAAGATAAAACTTTGTTATTTCTATATAATTTGAAATTTTTTGTGTCTAAAAATACCGAAGATCTTTGAACAACAAAAGGTGAAATCCAGCCTCCGAATTCCTCTCCCTTCCAATCACAAATTTCAGAAAAAAAATTAGCATCTGGAAGAATAAAACCGATTTCATTCTCTATATTAGATGTCATATATTATTCCTTTCTACAATAAGAAACCGATTCAAAGTGAAGACATCCTTGAATCGGTACTTTTTTGTTTTAGATTAGTTGACTAACTTTAATAGTTAGACTGAACAAAGCGAAGCAGTTTGTTCTAATGTAGTTTCTGAAGCTTTGTTTAAATCTTCTAATAAATTATCGAAAGACATAGCGACAACCCCCTTTTTAAATATACAGAAAATTACTTTAATAATTCTCTTAATTAAAATTTAACCAATAATTTACGAAAAAGTAAATACTTTTTTTAGTATTTATATTTTTTTTTGGAATTTTTTTAAATAAATAAAAATTCTTACGTTTTTTATGGTAAAATTCTATAAATCAATATTAAAGGAGCTTTTTATGAATAGAAAATATTTTATTTTGGCCTTTTCTATTACAATGATAGGAACTCAAATGTTTGATTTCGTTGTGAAATGGTGGATTGTAAAAGAAACTGGCGATGCTCAAATTCTGGGTGCGATTATAGGTATACCTGCTATGGTTATAGCAATATTATCCTTTATTCCAGGCGTTTTAGCTGATATCTTCAATAAAAAGAAAATAATGATTATTACAGATTTAATTAGTTCTGCAGCATGTTTTGCAGCATTTCTAATATTAATTGAATATGGCTTTTCTTTAATAGTTATTGCTATTACTAGCTTAGTTTTGGGATTAATTAAATCATTATATGCTATAGCTAGTAAAGGAATTTTCAAGAATATTTTCGAAAATTCAGAAATAAAATCTATTAATAGAGTTCAAGCGATACTAAAACAAATAATTAAGTTAATATCTCCAGTTTTAGCAAATATATTAATTTTATATATTAAACCGGAATTATTTTTCTTATTTAATGGTATTTCTTTCTTAGTTTCTGCAATTCTCGAAATGAATTTTAAGTATTCTACTAGTAATAAGATTAAAAGTAAGTTAAGTTTTTCAACTTTTATAGAGCAATTACAGCAAGGTTTCTTAGTAATTAAAAATAGCCCTTTGATCATCAACACATTAATATTAGTTAGCATCGCCAATATTTTTATTGGAGGGTATGACATTTTTATGCCTATGTTTGTTATTGAGTATATGGGTTCTGATTTTGGGTATAGTATGATTCTTACAACTACTGCTATTGGTGCTTTAATAGCTCCTTTATTACTTCAATTTTTTGATAAGAAAAAAATATCTATTCCGTTATGGACTCCAGTATTATTGATAATGACCGGTATTATTATTAGTTCTTTTTCTATGATTGGTTGTATAACAGGAGGATTTATTATAGGGTTAAGTACAACAATTTTTGATGTTGAATTTTTCACAAAATTACAATTGAGTGTTGACGAGGATAATATTGGCAAAGTGTTTGGGGTTGTTTTTTTAATTGCTGGTGTTTTAACACCACTCGGACAGCTTTTATTTCCTTTGATACTAGCATCACTAGTTAAATATGCCTTATTTGTAATAGGAGCCTTCGGATTAGTTACAGTTATAATTATAAAAATATGGGATACAAAGAGAGGGAATTTAATTGGATAATACTATTAATGAAAATAAATACATACGATTAAATGGAATAGAACAATTTATTTCAATCAATGGTAAAAATAGTGAACAACCGTTAATTATATTTTTACATGGGGGGCCAGGAGCTGCATATGGTACACGCTCATATATATTTAAAGAGTGGTTTAAGCATTTTAACGTAGTGTTTTGGGACCAACCAGGTGCTGGAAGGACGGCTATAAAAAATCCAGATTTTATTCCAACTTTTGAATACATTATTGACAGTTTGAAATCACTTATTGAATATTTAAAGCGAAAGTTTAATAAGGAAAAGATAGGAATTATAGCAAGATCTTGGGGTACTGTTCCGGGGTTATATTATGTAAATCATTTTCCTAAAGATATTTTATTTTATTGTGGAACTGGACAACTCATAGATACTCAGAAAGACGAACACGTTGTTTATCAAGAATTGCATAAAAGATTACTTAAAGAAAAAAATGCAGAGGGATTAAAAAAATTATCTGAATTAGGAAAGGATTATCCAGGTAAAAATTTATCGAATATTAGAGAGAAATTAGATAAATTTCATCAGTATATAGAAGACTACGGAATGTTTTTTGAAAATTCCAATTCCGGAATGAGCAAGAAGGAAGAATTACTTAACAGTCCAATATATATTCCTGAAGATTTGACAATTCAAAAAAGAGTTAGTTCTAATCAAGATGAAATTTTTAAATTTTTAGGAATGTTCAGTGCTTATAATTATTCTTTAAATTATAGGATTCCATTCTGTTTAATATTGGGGCAAAAAGATTGGGTTGTTCCTGTTCAACATCAAATTAACTTCTTTAACGATATTAGCGCACCTAAAAAGGAGCTAGTTCTTTTAGAAAATGCAGGACACAAAGCAATGATGGATCAACCAAAAGAATTTTTAAAGGCATTGATTAATTTTATTCAATCAACACACGAGGCTGATAGCTTCAATTAAAGAGTGTATTTTATAAAAGAAATATTGCCACTATCTTTTTTGTTCAATTTGAATTAGAAAAAATTTAAACAACATGGAGATAAATCAAATGTATTTATCAACAATTAGAAGTGATGAAGGACCAAAAGACTTTTTAGTAAGTCTGGTTTTATAGTTGAAGAAAAACGTATTAGAATGACAAAACATATATGTGAGAGAACTTAATATAAATATTATTTTAGGAGATATATTTATGATTAATACTATTCCCGTAGAAATTTTAGAAGAAAATGATGAACATGTTATAGGACCGAAAAATGAGGATATAGGTTTTTAACTCTTTCGTACCATCTAAAATACATTCTAATATGATTTTTCAATGAAAATTAACGGATCACTTGAATTAAATTGATTTTACAATGCAAAATTTATTCATATTTTCGCCTTTAACATATGATATTTACAAACAACGGAGAGATTATTACTTACACAATTGGTTATCGACCAACGTATTCACTTGTTTCAGAAATGTTGGAGAAAGCATTAGAGAAGTTACTAGAAGAACGCCAATTACTGATGCATTCCGATCAAGGCGGGCATTATCAAATGAAGCAATACCGTCACGCACTTGCATGAAAAGGCATTGTGCAAAGTATGTCACGTAAAGGCAACTGTTATGACAAATCAATGATGGAGAATTTCTTTAGGATTTTGAAATCGGAATTCCTTTATTTAAAGGAGTTCGAAAGTGTTGAGCATTTTAAATTGGAACTCGAAAACCATATAACGTATTACAACACGAAACGAATTAAGGCAAAATTAAAACTGAGTCCGGTACAATACCGAACTCAGCTTACCCAAGTAGCCTAAATGAAATAACCGTGTCTAACTTTTAGGGATCACTTCACGATGCCATCCAACATCTTTAGGATTTTTTTAAATTACGCTAAATTTTCATTATCATTAAAGTAATTTTTCATTTTTTCCTGATCGAAACGGCTTTCCCATTTTGCCATCACTAATGATGCTAATGAGTTACCAATTACGTTAACGACTGTACGTCCCATATCAAGAATACGGTCAATACCTGCGATAAATGCTAAACCTTCAAGTGGAATGCCAACAGTACCTAATGTTGCTAAAAGAACAACGAATGACACTCCTGGTACACCTGCAATACCTTTAGACGTTACCATTAATACAAGCATTAACGTAATTTGTTCACCAATGCTTAGGTGAATACCGTACATTTGCGCAATAAATAATGCGGCAATGGCTTGGTATAACGTTGAGCCATCTAAGTTAAAGGAGTACCCTGTTGGTATAACAAAGGAAACGATATCCTTTGGCGCACCTAATTTCTCCATTTTCAGCATAATACGTGGTAATACAGCTTCAGAACTAGCTGTTGAGAATGCTAGGATTAATTCATCCTTCAAGACTTTAATTAAGTAGAAGATGCTAATGCCAGCAAATTTTGCTACAAGTCCAAGCACAACAAAGATAAAGAATAGCATTGTTGCATAAACAAGAATCGCTAGCTTAGCAAGTGGTATTAATGAAGCGAACCCATATTTGGAAACGGTTACACCAATTAACCCAAATACACCAAATGGAGCAAACTTCATCACAAGGTTTGTTACCCAGAACATCGCATCTGCTACCCCTTGGAAGAAATCTAAGACTGGCTTTCCTCGTTCACCGATTGCGGCAACCCCTAAACCAAAAATAACAGAGAAGAAGATAATCGCAAGCATATTGCCTTCAGCCATAGACTGAATAATATTTGTTGGCACAATGCCTACAATAATATCAAATGGCCCCTCGTGCTGAACTTCCTCTGTTGTTGTGACATATTTTGAAATATCTCCTTGAGATAGCTCGTTCATGTTTAGCCCTGCACCAGGCTGGAATAGGTTTGCGGAAAGTAGCCCAACGATAATCGCTACTGTTGTAATAATTTCAAAATAAATAATTGATTTTCCGCCTAGTCGCCCAAGCTGTTTCATATCCCCAGTACCAGCTACACCAACGATTAGTGTTGAAATAATAATCGGTACAACAATCATCTTAATTAGATGTAAAAAGATATCCCCTAATGGTTGTAAATATGTTTCAATCTTGGGGTTTCCATAAAAGATACCACCAACGATGATCCCTAAAACTAAACCAAGTAAAATTTGAGTGGCTAAACTGATTTTAAATTTCTTTTTCAAGTCCCTCGTACCCCCTATTATTAAATTTTTAGGACATGCCTTATTTTAATAATATGGAGGACTTATGGAATCCGACAAAATCCGAACAAATTAATTTACTTTTGTTAAAATGTCTGAATATAACACTTGAATAAACTTTTTAATATTTACCTTTGCTTTTCGATTTTTATGGTCTTCAATCTGTGTCATTAACTGACGAATTTCTTTAAAATCAAAATAACGAGGGGCATAATATTCAAATTCTGAGTTTGTGTAATCAACAACCCCTAAATTAGCAAGATTAATCATAGCAGCTAATATTGTTCGACGTACACGCTGCTCAATAGCTTTACTTTCCTTTAATATTTCATCTGGTGTAGTTTTTGTAGTAGCTGCGATTTCCTCATAAAGCTCCTTTAAAGGAGGAAGAGGTGCAATTTTATGTTGATGCGCCAGCAATGTTTCAATAATCGCAATAATATCCTCACTACCGATTTCGCCAACAATGCCCATATCATTTAAAATAGATTGAATATGATCTCGTGATGTTGCTTTATGAGCCTTTTGTTCGCTTAATTCGATGTTTGTTAGTGATTGACGTATTACTAGTAAGGAATTCTTCAGCCGAAACTGTTCGGTTGTTTTTTTCAACACATTTTCAACTTCGATACGATTAATTGGTTTATGAATGAAGAATTCAATACCTTTTTCATATGCCTCACCAACCATTTCCTTATTGACAACCTGTGAAATCATAATAAATTGCCCTTCAAAGCGATTTTGCATAAGCTGTTCAACTGTTGCAATTCCATCAAGCTTTGGCATTAGTAAATCAATTAATACAAATTCAGGCTGTGTCATTAAAATTTGTGGTATGGCATCCTCGCCATTACGAGCCTCACCAATTACTGTACCTAAGCCACTATCCTCAATAATTTGTTTTAACATCACACGACTTGCACGATCATCATCTACAATAAAATACCTCATTTAACTTTCTCCTGTTTGTATAGTTTGTGTAGGAACTATGATTTTAAATGTTGTGTATTGTTGATTTGATTCAACGGTTATTGAACCTTTTAATTTTTCTACTAATTCAGTTACATGTGAAAGTCCAATACCGGTTGCTGCAACACCATCTATATTATATTTTGTGGTGTATCCTGGTTCAAAGATAACCGAATAATCATGATGGGAAATCCCTCTGCCATTATCACATACTGTTATTACAGTATTATCTTCTTGCTGCCGAATAGCAATAGAAATAAATCCTTGTTCTTCGATAGCTTCAACTGCATTTGCTGATAAATTATTTAACAGAGCTAAAAGTGCGATAGGCTCTTTTGCTTCAAAATCAACATCTATACTTGTTTTAAATTGTATTTCCTTTCCAAGAAATTCAGCATATTTACGATTCCCTTCTTCAATATAATGCAATAATGTTGAAATCACAAAAGGATCAAAGTTTCTTTCACCAACAATTTTTGAAATACCAGCGTATATACGTTGTGAATCCTTTTTTACCTCATGAATTTCCTGGGCAATATGAAGAGCCTGTATACTTTCTGCACGTTGACCTTGTGCCTTTAAGCGCTGGTATAATTCAAATCCACTTGCTGTGATGGTTTCAATATGGTTCATAGACTTTTTTAAATACAATGTTTCCACATAGAGATCAGAGCCAATATTCAACATTTCTTGTACACGCTTTTTTTGTTCAGCTATTAAAATTGAGCTATAAATACCAACAACAAAAAAGCTGCGTAGTAATGCGACTGCTAATAAAATCAAAAGATCATGAAGAAATAAAAATGTATAGGTTTGCACAAAAAAGCGCAATATTTGTTCAGCTAAATTACAAATAACCTCACTAAAAGCAACAAGTAAACCTAGCTTGAACGGCTTTTCTTTATATTGTTGAACATTTAATATTTGTAGGCATATGGCAAATAATATATAGAATGCTGCTGCTGGCAAATGCGTTGACATACTATCAGCTAATGGAACAGCATGAAAAGTAGAATAACTAATACGAAAAATTGCCGTTACGATACTTGTAGCAATACCAGCTAAAATAATCGGTGTTGGCTTAATCAACGTACATAAAAAGAAGATAATTGTCCCTAAGCCAAAGCGGAATGTTGTATTGGCAAAAGGGATGATTTTAATTTCACTACCAATGGCAGTCAAGATAGCAATGACAAAAATCCAAGTTAGGGAAGCTCGCGTTATGGATACCTTTGAATGCACTTAAATAACCTCCAGGTATGATGATGTTCCTTTATTTTAGCAAAAGTTAATATTTATGCCCTTATTTAAAAAGTATTTGCTAATCAATTATGCCCCATCATAATTGTACCTGCCGCTAACGCTTCGCTTTCGATACAAAAATAATTTGCTGAACCAAGGTAAAGCGAAAAAATACCACAACCGAAATGGAAGTGGTATTTAATAAGTAATACATACAATTTTGGGCAAAAAAAAACGGCTACATTTGTAGTCGGAATTTTAAAACTGGAGGAGGTAGAGGGATTCGAACCCCCGCGCGGTGTTACCCGCCTGTCGGTTTTCAAGACCGATCCCTTCAGCCAGACTTGGGTATACCTCCATAATATATAACTCGTTTATCTTATCGACAGAAATAAATCTAACACAATTAAAAGCATACGTCAATATATTTATTGAAAAAATTAATTTGCTTCAAATTAATAACTTGAGAAGTGAAGCGAGTGTACTTCATAAATTGGCAATAAATAATTGGTGTATTAAGTTGCAATTTATGCAAACTGTCAGTATACTAGTTATTGCCGTGCTAGGTGGGAAGGTAGCGGTGTCCTGTAACTCGCAATCCGCTCTAGCGAGACTGAATTCCTTTTTCGAGGCTGTCCGTATTGTTTGGTCTGCCTTTTGCACGTAGTGTTGACGATTGGGTCCTGCGCAATGGATACCCATGAACCATGTCAGGTCCGGAAGGAAGCAGCATTAAGTGGTCTTATTCATGTGCCGCGGGGTTGCCTAATCTGAGCTAACGACAAGAGTAACGCTTATGTGCGGCTGTCAAGGAAAGGTGCACGGCATAAATTTGCCAATTCAAACGCATCCGCCTACTTATAGGTGGATGCGTTTTTATTTTTAATGTCATAACTTCATTTTATATATAAGGAAGCAAATGCTATAATAAAACTATTCTATTTAATGGAGAAGGGGAGAGGGAAATAGTGACGTACCAAGCATTTTATCGTGTGTATCGACCACAATCTTTTCGAGAAATGTCAGGTCAAGCACATGTCAAAAGAACGCTACAAAATGCTCTCCTAGCGAATAAAACGACTCATGCTTACTTATTTTCTGGGCCACGTGGTACAGGAAAAACAAGTACAGCTAAAATCTTTGCTAAAGCTTTAAATTGCGAGCATGCGCCATCAAAAGAGCCTTGTAATGAGTGTGCTACCTGTCTAAGTATTACAGATGGCTCTCATCCAGATGTTATTGAATTTGATGCAGCTTCGAATTCACGTGTTGAAGAGATTAGAGATATTATAGAAAAGGTGCGCTTTGCACCCGCAAATAGCCGATACAAAGTGTATATTATTGACGAAGTGCATATGCTTTCTACAAGTGCCTTTAATGCACTATTAAAAACATTAGAAGAACCACCCCCACATGCTGTATTTATTTTAGCAACGACAGAGCCTCATAAATTGCCTGCTACGATCATTTCTCGTTGTCAGCGCTTTGATTTTAAACGACTTTCTACTAATGATATTATTGAACGTATGAAGGTTGTTTTAGAAGATATTGACTTGCCTTATGAAGAACAAGGTTTAAAGGTGATTGCACAATCAGCCGCAGGGGGAATGCGTGATGCGTTAAGCTTATTAGACCAAGTAGTTTCATTCAGTGGGGAAAAATTAAAGCTTGAGGATACATTGCTTGTTACCGGCTCAATTAGTCAGGATGTTTTTTATGACTTAGCTGAGGCGCTTAAAGAGAAAGATGTTGCGCAAATGCTGGCACTATTAGAGCAGCTTATTGCAGATGGTAAGGACCCACTGCGTCTTTCAGAAGATTTAATTACATTTTTCCGTGATTTATTATTACTGCAAATAAGTGACGACTTAGCTGAATTATTAGAACTTGTGTCACCTGAGGAGCGTGTATTTACATTAGCACATGAATTTGCGCCAGATATGCTCTATGGCTATATCGATATCCTTGCTAAAACACAGCAAGAAATGCGATTTTCTCACCATACGAAAATTTATTTAGAAACAGCGTTATTAAAAATGGTACAGTTTTCGGGGGGAGCTACAAATCAAGGTGCTACGACAAATGAAGTAGCATTAAGTCCAGAACTTGCTCAAAAAATTGTGGCACTTGAGCAAACGGTTCAACAACTATCCTTACAATTACAAACAGGAGCATCTCCACAAGCAACACAGGCTCCCAAAGAGCAACGACCACGCGCCAAAAGTCCAAACGGTTATAAAGCACCAACTGGTCGTATTCAAGAGGTGCTAAAGGATGCGACAAAGCAAGATGTGCAGCGTATAAAATCTGGATGGGCACAAGCGCTAAGTCAAATGCAAAAATCACAATCAGCCCTTTTGGCAGAAGCTGAGCCTGTTGCGGCATCTTCGAGTGCTTTTGTGTTAAAATTCAAGTATGATATTCATTGTCAGATGGTTGCTGATAATCAGTCCCTAAAGGCTCATTTTACACAATTGATTGCTGGGCAAACTGGTACAACGTATGAAATGCTATGTATACCAGAGGAATCTTGGTTAAAGATGCGAGAAGAGTTTATTCGTGACCATGGTCTGCAGCAACGCAAGCAAACAACAGCAGCTTCAGAGCATGAGGAGGAGCTGGAGCTATTAGAGCCGCCACCAGCAGAAATGTCAGAAGAACCATTTATTGATGATGCTCAACCTCTTGCTTCACAGGACCCTCTTGTGACAGAGGCAGAAAAATTATTTGGGAAAGACTTTGTTGAAGTAGTGGAAGATTAAATTTTAGGAGGAAAATATTTATGCGTGGAATGGGAAATATGCAAGGTATGATGAAAAAGATGCAAAAAATGCAAAAGGAAATGATGGAGGCACAAGAAGCGTTAAATGCAGAGCAATTTGAAGGCACTGCTGGCGGCGGCATGGTAAAAGTCATTGTGTCTGGTCAACGTGAAGTAGTAGAAGTAAATCTTGATGAATCAGTGGTGGACCCAGAAGATATCGAAATGCTACAAGACCTAATTGTGATTGCAACAAATGAAGCGTTGAAAAAGGTAGAAGAAAAAACAAACTCAACAATGGGTAAATTCACACAAGGCTTAAACCTTCCATTCTAGGAGGTCATTGATATGTACTACCCAGAACCAATATCAAAATTAATTGATAGTTTTATGAAATTGCCAGGTATCGGGCCGAAAACCGCGGCTCGTCTGGCGTTTTTTGTGTTGTCAATGAAAGAAGATGATGTTTTATCTTTTTCTAAAGCATTAATTGATGCTAAACGTAATTTAAGCTACTGTTCTGTTTGTGGCAATATAACAGATGTTGATCCATGCCATATTTGTACGGATAAACAGCGAGATCATTCTGTTATCTGTGTTGTGCAAGATACGAAAGATGTCATCGCCATGGAAAAAATGCGCGATTATAATGGTATGTATCATGTATTACAGGGTGCGATTTCACCGATGGATGGTATTGGACCAGAGGATATTAACGTTGCTTCCTTATTAGTTCGTTTACAGGATGAAAGTGTTCAAGAGCTTATTTTAGCTACAAACTCAACAATTGAGGGTGAAGCAACGGCTATGTACATATCTCGACTTGTAAAGCCGTCAGGTATTCGTACAACGCGTATTGCACATGGTTTACCAGTAGGTGGAGATTTAGAATATGCTGATGAGGTAACGTTATCTAAAGCAATGGAAGGCCGAAGAGAGTTATGAGTGAGGGATTGCTATGTTCTTCCGTAGTAAAAGAAAGTTAAAAAAAGAATTCGATGATAAACTTGTAAATCTTATGAAGGCAACAAAAGAGGATTTGCAACAGGCAAAGGTCATAGAAGAATTAATGGATGACTATGATCTTGAAATTATTGCCCAACGCAAAGCAACAGAAAGCATTCATTTTTATTTATTTAAGGAAGCTAGAATCCGTAAAATATTATTAAAATAGGTCCTACTAAGCATTCATAGAAGCAAAACAGGAAACATAAACTTTCATAGTTATTCTATTTAAGGAGGTAGCCATATGTCATGGTTAGTAATTATGAGTATTTGTGTTCCTGTAGGGCTTCTTTTTCTTTATGTCATAATAAGACATGCTAAGCTAGGTAAAATATTAGAGGGACTATCTGTGTTTTGGTTTAGATTTGCATTTGCCTTTCTATTATTATTTATGATTCATTTAGGTATTGGTTATCTTGGATATAATGTGCCAATCAATTTATTCTCAGTGCTAACAATTGCTATTTTAGGTATTCCAGGCGTTTTAGGGATAACAGCTTTAATATTTTTTCTATAAAACACTTGCAATATAAAAATATTATGGTATATTTATAAAAGTCGCTAATACAACAGCTTGAAACAAAAAAGTAAATAAAATTTTATGTTGACACTTTGTTTGTGGCGTGATATTATATAAAAGTTGCTGTCGAGAAGCGAACGGCAACGAATAAATGAACCTTGAAAACTGAACAAGCAAAACGTAATCAATAAATTTTAGTAGCTTACTTTGGTAAGTGAACGAAATAATTTTGGACATCGAATGAAGATGAGATGCCAGCAAAACAATTTGAGCAAATCAAATTTCTTTTTATGGAGAGTTTGATC
>NZ_JBIWBA010000029.1:0-35979 GCF_044760715.1 Lysinibacillus sp. NPDC098008 | reverse complement strand
GCATCATTTTTCTCCGTTTCATATCTATTAAGAATAGTATACAGGAAAACGAAGAAAAAGAGTGTAAGTCTAAAAGTTAATCACCTTATATATAGCATAATTGGTCCATTTATAGCTTCTGTTAAAAATTTGCCTAGCTGTGCTAAATCAATTTGATAGCCTCGAAGTGTCTGTTCACTATATTGTCTTAGTGATAAATGCTGTAGAAACTGTTGTAAAGCATTTTGATATAACGTTACTTTCTCCAAAATATCGCCTCCTTTGCTATACAAATACCCTTTTTAAAAAATCACAATCTGGTAGATAGATGGATTCCTTAATGGGGAAATAACTACAAGTGATAGCCATTTTATAGTATACTAACTTTATGTGCATAAAAACAGAATGCGAGGAAGGTAGACAAAAAATGATATTTACAGACTCTGCAAGGAAATATATATTGTCAGGCATGGTAGCATTTGTTGTAATTGGTCTAATTGTGGCAAACGTTCTGGCAAGTAAGCAAGATGATGAATTTTTAATGACGGAGACTTTATATAATCAAGCAATCCAAATGCAGTCATCAGGTGATTTAGAGGGCTCAGAGGCGATGATTGTTGAGGTGCTAAAGAAACAGCCAAAGTCTGAAATTGCTAATTATGTGGCTGCATTAACAATGGCGCAAAATGGTGATATGAAGCAGGCTGCTATTCAAATGCAAAAAACATTAGATTTGAATCCTTATAAGGTGGAAGATCCAACTTTTATGATTCAATTAGGTGAAATCTTCCTAGGTGCTGAGCGTTTCGAGGATGCTAAAACAGTCTTATTACACTGTCAAGAAGCTGGATGGGCACCAGAGGATATTCCGAATTATCAAGAGCATGTAGCATCGCTGCTAGCTCAAATTGAAAACTTACAATTAGAGGAAGGTACGAATAATGACTAAATTTTACGAAAAGGTTGCCTATCGTGATGAAGAAGAAGATATTCAATCACAAAAATCTGTCGATAAATGGATTTTTGGCTTACTACTTATTGTTATTGGATTTGTGCCATTAATCGTTATGGCGAGCGTAGTAGAGGTACAATCGCCACTAATCACCAATGTAAGTGCCTTAACGGGTGGAGCAAAGGGTGATCTCTTTACACACTATAAAGCATTACTAGTTGTGGTGATTACGGTAGTAGCAGCATTGCTATTTATGATGAAAATTTTATTTATGGACGGCAAAATCCGCAAAACAAAATTGAATTATGCAATAGGAGCATTTGCTGTAGCAATTGTGTTATCAACAATTTTTTCACCAAACATTTCTATTGCCTTACATGGCCAATACAATCGTTCTGACGGTGCTATTAGCTGGCTATGTTATTTAGCATTGTTCTTTATTGCAATGAATATCGACTATCCAAAAAAGGTATTAAACTATGTTTTATACGCTTTATATCCATTTGTAATTATCAACTTATATATTATTACAATGAATTTCTACGGCCATGACTTATTACAAAAACCAGCAGTACAAAAACTAGTGCAATCATTTTTACCTGCTGGTGCAAATATTAGTGAGGATTCTATCCTTGTCGGTACATTAAACCAATGGAACTACATGAGTGGTATGTTTGCCATTATGACTGTGATGTTTTTAGCAGCAGCTATTTTAGAGAAACATATTGGACGCGCTATAGGGCATTTAGTAATTGCTATTATGTCAATTGTGGTAATGCTAATGTCTATTTCAACAAGTGGTTTCCTAACAGTTTGTGTAATGATGCTTGTGGTGTTATTTGCGGCATTTCGATCAGAGAAAAAAGCACAAAGCTTTGCGATGATTGCAGTATTTTTAGTAGCGACTGCACCTGTATTTCATGTGTTGGCTTTAAAAGAAGATAAAGTATGGAGAGAGTCGTTTGGATTTTTTACAGATAGTAATCCATATGGTTGGAAACCGGAATCTAATACATCATTTTTAAGTGATACATTATTAGAAACCACCCTTGCAGCAGAACATTTTGAACTACCTACTTTACCGACCCCAGCAATGTCAGCAGGCTCTGGGCGTATATATATATGGGAGAAAACATTGTATCTTTTAAAAGAAAGATTTATATTAGGCTACGGTTTAGATACAATTATGTATAATTTTCCACATTATAATATACAAGCAAGATCAGGTCTTCAGGATGAAAATATAATTGTTGATAAACCTCATAATATGTATATTGGTATTCTATATGGAACTGGCCTGTTAGGTATAGTGAGTCTATTGTTCTTTATTTGTATTAATTTGTTCATGACATTGAAATTTGTAATGAGACATAACAATTTATTAGTTTGGGCATTTAATATTGCTTGGGGAGCATACTTAATACAAGCATTATTTAATGATAGTGTGTCAGGAGTATCGACAACAATGTGGATAATTGCTGGTATATTATCAGCCATAGTATTAAAAAATAAGGAGCAAATTTATGAAAGAGACAATTGAGTTAAGAGAGATTTTAGGGGTTTTTTGGAAAGGGAAAAAGGTGGTAGCTGTTTGTACAATTGTTTGTATGATATTAGCGTTTGTTATAAGTTGGTTTATACTAGATGAGAAATATAAATCAAAAGCAGTTGTACAAGTGGTAAGCGGTGTTCAAGATACAGGTATTATATCGAATTATGTGGCAGCTGAATTCACACCAACAATTTATGCTCAACGTATTCAAAATAAATCTATAATGAAACAAGTATTAAATGATACCGGTATCTCAACTAAATATAATGAAAAAGATCTAACGATAACAGTAGATGCTGATCCAACAAAAAATCTTATTGAGTTGGAATTTGTAGATAATTCAGCAATAGATGCACAGAAAAAGTTGCAAATTTTGATGGATGCAACAAAACAAAATATGAATGAATCAGTTCAAAAAACGTTACAAGATCTGGAAACAACATATAAAACAAAGTCAATTGCCCTAACAAAAGAAATTGAAACAATTATTGAGCAATATAATAAAACAATTCGTGATAATAATTTACCAGAATTATTAATATTACAAACTATTTTAAACTCAGAGATTACTTTAAATATTTCTGAAGAGCAAACAACGGCATTGGCGAATGTAACAGGAAATTTACAAAACCAGTTGTTACAAATGCAAGCCCAAATTCAATCGAAGTCAGAGGAATATCGTAAGGCACTTGCTGACTATCAGTCAATTAAAACAGGATTAGATAGCTTTAAAGCAGACCCTTTTGTACGTATAATCGTTAATCCAACTTTAGCTGAAGAGAAAACATCACCTAATATTGTACTGAATTTAGCTATTTCTTTGATATTAGGTATAATTTTAGGCTTAAGTATGGTGTTTTTCCGTTTTTATTGGATAAATAGTAAAGTATAATAACGTAAGGATTTTTCATTAGATAAATATTCTAAATCTTTAATTAGACATTGAAGCTTGTATCTGGCTACATTCATTTTAAATTATATTAGTATATGTTTGGATGGCAGGGTTAAGATATAGTTGTATCAATCTATGATTTAAAATAATGTTATTATCGTAGCCTAGATATAAGCTTTGATAGAAATCAAGTAAAATTCAAATAAGTCCATTCTAATTATAATTTTGTAAAATTATAAGACTGTAAGAAATAATTATCGTCTTGGGGATAAGGTGGTTTAGAAATCTAGTTTATGAAAAAAAACCTATTATATGTTACGTTTGTAAACTTAGTAAATGGATTTGCTGGGATAGCGTTTATTCCCCTGGCATTGAAATCGCTAGGAACAGAAGGCTATGGATTATATTCTATATTTGTTATCTTAGTATCCTATATTTATTTTGTAGAAATGGGTGTGGCAAAATATTTTACTCGAACTATTGCTCAAGCAAGTAATGTATCAGAAGAGCAAAAAATTATGCGCTCAGCTACAGGAATGTATATCAGAATAACTTTACTATTATTTATCATAACGCCAATATTATTTTTTATAATTCCCAAGTGGGTTTTCCCCACAAACAATCATGGATTAGTGAGTATAATTGTTATATTTGCCTCACTAGATTATTTATTATCGATACCTCCGACTATAAAGTTAACATACAATTTAGGAAAAGAAGAGTTTGAACATATTTCAAAATTCAATCTAATATCTGGATTGTCCAAACATTTATTTTTAATAGGTTCTGTTCTAATTTTTAAATCAGTTATATTACTTATAATTACAGTTTTATTAAGAAGAGTATTCGATATATTATATGCTAAAAAATTTTTAAAAAGTATGCCTAAGGGGAGTTGGCAACCTCAGTATGCTAAAGGTGAGTTTAAAAAGATTTTTTCTCAATCTATTGTATTATCAATGGCACAATTAACTCAAATAACGATTCTATCAATAGGTACATTTTTAATAAATAGGAATTTTACTATGAAAGAAGTGGGGATTTACAAAGCAACTTTTGATTTAGCATCCAAAGTATCTTTCTTTTCTAATAGCTTGGGAATGGTTGTTTTCCCCAGATTTTCTTCTGTATTAAAAAGAACAGAGGAAAAAATATCACTTTTAAATAAGATGCCTTTATATTATAAAATAAGTTGGCTAGTATACAGTATTTTATTCTTAATTTCTTTGGTTATTATTCCTATAATACCTAATATTTTAAACATTCAAGATATGGAATTGTTCTATTTGCTATTGTATGGTGCATGTTTAAATGCACATGCTAATTTAAGTTATGAATTTTTACAGGCAGATGCACGTTTAAAAGAAGTTATTATTCCTAGTATAATTACTTTATTAATGATGAGTGTTATTTTTTATTTAACTTTGGATTACTATTCTTTCTATGCTATTGGTATATCTTGGGTTTTGAGTCAGGTTTTTAATAGTATGTGTATGGATACAATGGTATTACGGAAAATTCGCAAATCAAGTAGCATTACTACTATTTGTTTTAATTTAATAATATCTATAGGTGTAATAATTTTATACTTATCATTAGGAGTATATTGATGAAAACTTTATTTATTATGGTTTTTATGGTTTTAGTTTTAGGTGCAGATTTAAAAGTAACTATATTTCCATATATCCATTGGGGAATATGGTGCATATTAATATTTCCAATGATTATAAAAGGAATTTTCAAAAAAGGTCTAGTATTGAGTCCTATGCTCAGCTTGGCGAGTCTTTTAATAATAATTGGTATGATTAGTAGCTTTTTTTGGGGTATAAATACAGATAATGCTATTCAAATTGTTAAATTATGTTTAATTTTATTAACATTATATTACTTTTTATATTATTCAGAAATAGGGTGGAAAGAAATTGATATTTCTATTAATGTAATTCTAATTTTGAACTTCATATTTCTAATTCTAGGTATTTTAGGATTTACAGGTATGGCAAGCTTAATGACAGCTGATGGGCGATGGGGGACATTTTTTGCATATCCAGGATCTTTAGTTAAAATTGGCGCTTGGGGTTTTTACTTTAATATTTTATCACTATTATTATTAGAGAAAAAAATCCAAAAAATCAACCGATTAATCCTGCTTATCATGAGCTTATTCATTATATATATGGATGGATCAAGAACAGGAATGTTAATAATATTTGCTACATTATTTATTATTTTACTGATTTATTTCTTGATTAACTATAGAAATAAATTTAAGGCATTCATTGTTCCTATCTATGTAATATCGATTTTTTTAAGTGGAATTATTATATTGCTGCCTGACTTATTAAAATCTAGAGTTGTTAAAAGTATTTTTAATCTATTTAATTCGACTTCAATTTCTAAAGGATTAGAGTTGGTTGATTCAGCTCGTTTTATGATGCTTAAATCTGCAATAAATAAAATATATGATAGTCCAATTATAGGAACAGGAGCTTTTACAACTATCGGTGTATATGAAGATGGCTCGAGTATGGTCGTTCACAATACATATTTGCAGTTTTGGGGCGATTTTGGAATATTTGGTATTCTAGGTTTGTTATTATTATATTTTGGTTGGCTAGCACTTTTACCTAAAGTTTTCTATAAACTACAGAAAAATAACAATATGCAGGAAAATATTTTAGTAAGTAGTTCTATCTTAATGTTACTTTACTTTGTTATTAATGGTTTATTTCATCCTTATAGCACTGAACTATCTGAATGGATTATTTTTATTATATCTTTAACATATTTTTATAATTACTATAGAGAAAATAAAAAAGAACAGTTATATTCTTTAATTGATGAATAATAGAGTATAGGAATGTAATAAATAAGTACCATTATAAATTAAGTAGAAATGCACTTAGAGAAAGGATAAAATATCTATGAATACACCACTAAGTATTGTCATTACTACATATAATAGAGAAAAAGAGTTACGTAGATGTATTAAGTCAATTATACAACAAAAATATGATCATTATGAAATTATAGTAGTAGATGATCATTCATCTACTTTATATCAAGATGCTATTAAGACAGATTTTCCAGACATACGTTATTTTTATCAAGAGGAGAATAGCGGTCCTGGAGGTGCAAGAAATAGAGGCATACAAGAAGCAAAATATAATTATGTAGTGATAATAGATGATGATGATATATTTGTAAATAATGCATTAAAGAAAATAAATAATTTTTTAGTCAATATAAAAGAAAATGATTTTCCTGTCTATAATTTCTTAGTATCGAATGTTAAAATTCAAGACAATCAATACTATTCAATAATTACTTTCAAAGAGTTTCTTGGGGGAAAAATTAACGGGGATTTAACACCGGTAATTAATAAAAAATTATTTTACAAAGAAGCTAATTATCGTTATCCGGAATCTAAAATAGGGGCTGAGTCGTTGCTATGGTATCAAATAGCCATTGACTATGGTTTTCCAATAATTAATGATGTAGTAGTAAATTTAATGAGTGATGCTTCTCAACGTTTGACTGATGTCGATGCACAGATTAAAAATGCTACTCTTTTTGCTGATTATCAGAGAAAGCTTATTCATAATTTTGAAGAAGAAATAATCAAGGTTGGAAATTTAGGATATTTGATATCAAGATATAGAGGTGTAATAATATATTCCTTACTTGAAGGAGATAGAAAAAGTGCTTTTAAATATCTAATTAAATCTACTAAATATTCTAAAAAACAAATTTTATTCATGCCATTATTCATTTTACCTAAGTTTACTATAAAAAAATTACTACATAAGTATAGAGCGAGGAACAAATTGTGAGAATTTTACATGTTATAAATACATTAGGTAGTGGTGGGGCAGAAAAAATGCTTGTGGATATAGTTAGGGAAATGAAAGAGCAAAATGTAATTTGTGAAGTAGCTGTATTAACAAGATCTCAAAATTTTTTTGGATCTGAATTAGAAAAAATGGATATCCCTACATATTATAATTCAGGGGATAGTTTGTATTCTTTGAGTAATATTAACTTTTTAAAGAATATAATTAAGGCTGGTAACTATGATTGTATTCATACACATTTATTTCCGTCACAATTATTTGTACCAATAGCATTAACAATGATTAATCAAAACATACCTTTAATTACTACTGAACACAGTACCTATAATAGAAGAAGAAAAATTAAAGCTTTTCATATTTTAGATTTTTGGATGTATAAAAAATATGAAAAAATTATTGCGATTACTGTCGAAACTAAGGATACTCTAGTAAAGTATTTACCTAGTACAAAAAAGAAAGTAAGAATTATTGAAAATGGGATTGACATTTCAAAATATAAAAATGCGAAACCGATTGAAAGAAAAAAGATAATTGAACATATAAAAGAAAATGAGAAGATTATTTTAATGGTAGCTGCTATGCGTGAACAAAAAGATCATGAGACATTAATTCGTGCTAGTAAATTATTACCTGCAAATTATCATATAGTGTTTGTGGGAGATGGAGAACGGATGGAAGAAGTAAAGAAATATGCAATTCTTCATGGTAGAGAGTCTATAGTCTTTTTAGGTAGGCGCACTGATGTACCAGCTATCATGAAGGCTTCAGATGTTTTTGTGCTAGCATCAAAATGGGAAGGTTTTGGTTTAGTTGTTGTTGAAGCTGCTGCTACAGGATTACCAACAATTGCTTCAAATGTGGATGGTTTAAACGGAGTAACTGTGACAGTAGGTGGTCAGGTATTTGAGCCATATAATGAATATGATTTGGCAGAAAAAATTATTGAGGCTATTGAATGTGAAGTGAAAAAATATAATGTTGCTCCATTTACAATTCAAACAACTGTAAGAGCATATTTAAGGGTATATCAAGAAATTTTAAAGGATTGAAGTAAATGAAAATTTTATTTGTAGCTTCTGTATATCGGCATCTTACTGCATTCCATATACCATATATTAAATATTTTCAAGAAAATGGTTTCGAAGTATGGGCAGCTGGTATAGGTGAGGAAGATAAAGCTGTGTTAAACAGTTTAAATGTAAAGTGTGTGGATATTCCATTTTCAAGAAACCCATTCAAACTCCAAAATATCACAGCTTATCGCAAAATAAAAAAATTGGTTAATAAGGAAAATTTCAAAATTATTCATGTGCATACTCCAGTAGCATCTTTTTTAACAAGAATGGCTTTCAATAAAGGAAAAAACAAAAGTGGTAAAATGATATATACGGCGCATGGATTTCATTTTTTTAATGGTGCCCCAAAACGAAATTGGATAATTTATTATACAGCGGAAAAATTAATAGCTAAGTGGACAGATCAGTTAATTACAATTAATGAGGAAGATTTTAGAAATGCACATAAACTATTACCAACAAATAAAATTTCATACGTACATGGAGTGGGAGTAGAAACTATTTCTAACATCTTGACAGAAAAAGAGAAATTGTCGTTAAAAAAGACATTGAACTTACCTAAAGAGTCTTTAGTGATTTCCTATATAGCTGAATTAAATTATAATAAGAATCACAAATTCCTACTTAGAAATTGGAAAAAATTAAAACAAAAAATTCCACAATTAGAATTGTTAATAGTAGGTTATGGAGAGAATGAGAAAGAACTGAAAGAGTATGTTAATATAGAGCAACTTAAGGGGATTCATTTTTTAGGCTTTAGAAAAGATGTATCTGAATTACTACAAATTACTGATATTGTAGCATTGCTTTCTTATAGGGAAGGTTTACCGAAAAGTATTATGGAAGCGATGGTCATAGGTATTCCTTGTGTTGTTACAGATACACGAGGACTAAGGGACTTAATAAAATCTAATGTAAATGGTTTTATTGTAAAACATGAAGACGATATTGAACTTATGAAAGCTTTTGAAACTCTTGCTTACAGTGAACAAATGAGAGAGCAAATGGGTAAAACTTCTAAAAAAATAATAGAATCATATTTGCTAGAGAATGTTTTAGAGGAATATAAATTTATTTATAATCAATTATTAAAATAAAATATTTATTTTATAACTGTGAGGCAATAAAGAGAAAGTAGTGAAGGATAAATAGATTAATTAGGTATCAAAAATCTATAAACTTATTATTTTTATAGTAGGTTTAGTTTTTGTTTTGATCTATTACAATAATGCTAAGGGGATGTTAATACTATTGAATAACTTAATAATTAAAGGTTACTGTTGAGAAAAAGTGATTTCCTTTGGTGATTGTAACAGATCAAAATAAAGCTTTAATTGAAAATATTTTAGGAATATGAATAAAATTGAAATAGATTGAACAAAAAAATAGAAGATCCTATCAATATAAAATTATATGGAATTTAATAGGGAAGACTATTAGTCTAAGTCATTCCTAAAATTAAAAAGTAAGTGCATAATAGGGGGATTTTGCTTAATTGCAAATACTAATGACTAAGATTTTCCTCAAAACAAGAAGTAAAAGGATTTTATAAATTATCTTGTGGCCAGTGAGTTATTAGATATATTCTTGTATATACTTATTTGTGAATCTATTGATACTAGTTATCTGTGAGGAAAATTGGAAAGTGATAGTTCTTATTTGAAGGAAATACAAAATATTTTAAAAGATGAATGTGTTATATTTTTTTGACAAAAAATTTTAAAAAATAAATGCTGGGTAATAAAGGTAAATTTATATTATATTGATAGTAAAATGTAAATATATTGAATAGAATTTTTGGTTATAAAGTAATTTCTTATAATAATCTTTATAAGAATATATGATATTTAGGAAGGTGAAAATATGAATATATTAGTAACAGGTGGACTAGGATATATTGGTTCACATACTGTGGTATCTTTAATTGAAACTGGGCATAAAGTAATCATTGCAGATAATTTAAGCAATAGTAATAAAGAAGTACTGGATAAATTGAATAGTATAACAAATAGTAATATTTTATTTTACCAAATTGATGTGACAGATAGCGATAAGATTAACATTCTATTTGAGCAACATAAGTTAGATGGAGTTATCCACTTTGCTGGATATAAAGCTGTAGGAGAATCAACATTAAAGCCATTAAAATATTATTATAATAATCTTCTTAGTACAATTACTTTAGCAAAGGCTTGTAAGAAGTACAATGTCAAAAAATTTGTTTTTAGCTCATCAGCAACTGTATATGGAGATAATAACGTGCCATTCAAAGAAACAATGTCACTTTTACCAACGACAAATCCATATGGTGAGACGAAAGTAATGGGAGAGCGTATTTTGCAGGATTTAGTTAAAAGTGATCCTGAATTTGAAGTTACTTTATTACGTTATTTTAATCCTATTGGTGCTCATCCAAGTGGGTTACTAGGTGAGAAACCTAATGGGATTCCTAATAATTTAATGCCGTACATAACACAAGTAGCAAAGGGAAAACTAAAAGAGTTACATGTCTTTGGAAACGATTACCCAACAATTGATGGTACTGGAGTAAGAGATTATATTCATGTTATGGATTTAGCAGAAGGGCATGTTGCTGCACTTGAAAATATTAAACAAGGTGTACATATTTATAATTTAGGGACAGGTAATGGTACAAGTGTACTGCAATTAATTACAACATTTGAAAAAACAAATAATATAAAAGTCCCGTATAGGATTGTAGAGCGGCGTCAAGGAGATATTGCTTCTTGTTATGCAGATGTAACAAAAATAGAAACTGAGATTGGATGGTATGCTAAACGAACTTTAGAAGATATGTGTAAAGATGCATGGCATTTTGAAAAGTCTACAGTGACGTTAGTATAGTTTATAGGCTAGAACAATATGTGGAGGGTTTATTTTGGGTGATATAAGGAATACCCGTATTCGAAAGTTTACGATTATTTTTGTAGATTTATTTCTACTTTTTATAGCATATATTATTTCATTTAATATAAGGTTTGAAGATATTGATGAAGCAAACTGGAACGCATTTTTATCTTTATCCCCCTGGATTTTACTAATTGCTTTGTTTTTTATTATGATGTATGAGTTGTATTCTGTTGATCGGAAAAGTAAATGGGATATATTACGAAATGTCTTTGTAGCATCTACATTAATAATGCTTCTAACAATGGCATTATCTTATTTCTTTAGAGAATTTGCTTTACCAAGATCAATTATTTTAATAGCTTATATCATTGGAAATGGATTACTTGTTGTATGGAAATTTTCAATTTATTTTTTCATTTCTAATAAATCTAGTTTCGTACTTTTTGTTGGGAATAAGGAAGAACAGAAAAAAATTGCACATCAAATGGACATTCAATTCGGAAGAAGAGCATCTATTAGATATGCAAATATTGATGAGAAGTCGAAAAGTATCTTCGGAAAAATTAATGAAGTTGACTATGTAGTTTTAGGATCAAAGCTTTCTAGCGAACTGAAATCAAAAATTATTTATGAAGCAATTAAAAATGAAAAAATTGTTTATGTAGTACCAAACTTCTATGATTTATTATTATCACAATCGATTATTACTACTATTGATGATACGATGGTAATGGGGGTTAAACCATTTGGATTAACTTTATCACAAAGAATAGTAAAAAGAGTGTATGATATTTTAATTTCCTTAATAGCGTTAATTGTTCTTCTGCCATTCTTTATAATTATCATATTGATTATGAAAGTAAAAGAGCCACGAGGGAGCATATTTTATAAACAAGCTCGATTAGGTAAAAATAATAAAGAGTTTATGATTTATAAATTTAGGTCTATGGTTGAGGGCGCAGAAAAACTAACTGGTCCAGTGCTAGCAAATCAAAATGACCCTCGTATTACAGCGTTTGGTCACTTTATTAGAAAAACTCGTATTGATGAGTTACCCCAATTTTTAAATGTACTAAAGGGTGATATGTCGATAGTCGGTCCTCGTCCAGAGCGTGAATTTTTCATAAAGCAATTTGAAAAAGAACATAATTCTTACACTTATAGAAGTACTGTCCAACCGGGTATTACAGGTTATGCTCAAATTATGGGGAAATATACAACTAGCGTTGAGGATAAATTACGATTTGATTTATTTTATATAAGAAATTACTCATTTATTCTAGACCTAATTATTCAATTTAGAACAGTCATTGTTCTCTTAGATAAGACGAAATCAGAAGGTAAAAAAACAAAAAATAGTTAATGAACATAAAATTTATTTTGAGCTTGCAAAGAAAAAGAAGAATGAATAATATTTACCTCTTTATAAGAAAAACAGAAATATGGAAATCTTATAAAATAGTACTTTTATTTTTTGAATCTAAGATAGCAACACTTTTAAAACCAATGAATATCTGAATATTAGATAGGTTCAATTACAGCGATATTAATTTTATAACATATAGTATAGAGCATGTTCGTATTATTAGGACATGTTTTTTCTTTTGGAGATAACAAAATAAGAACATCAATGGTTTTTCTACCTGTTCTATGCCATAATAAGCTATTAAACTTGTCAGAAGAAACGAGGATTTTTATTTTGAGTAGGGGAATTCTGGAAAAATAACATTACTGAATTGTCCGTTAAATGAAGCGGATATATTAACATATAAAAATGCAGTTATGCAAATTCATCAGGACTTATCAAACCATTATGCAACAGGCTGGATAGATGCGCCGTTGCAAGATAACGATGAACTTCTAGCATCTATCAACTATGTAGCTAACGAAATTAAAGCTTGTGCGGATGTGCTTGTGGTGATTGGGGTTGGTGGTGTATATTGCAAAATAAAAGTGCAGACTAGTGTGAAGAATTTGTACAGAATCCTGCACTATTTTTTTCATAAAAAAGACTTGCCGACCACTATAAAAAATTCATAATAAATAAAATTTAAAACAACCCTTCATTCCTTTAAATTTTTTCCATCTTCAAATTTCCACTCTATATAACCATTAGGGTAAGGAGGACCATCTAAGCCTAATGAAAAAGCAACTGTGCCACTAGGTGTTCCATAAAGAGGTTTTTTGACGATATAGCTGCCATCTGCCTCTTCAATGCAGCCTAGTTTAACAAGCTCTTTAATATTTTTTATCATCCATAAATCTTCCTTTTGATTGCTTGATAATATAGAATCGGGTAAAATCATTATTCTTTTATAACGTATAGCATCCTTATCATAATATCCTTTTATTTTCCCATTATTTAAAAATACATTTGGTTCCTTCAATGGTTCGTCAGCTGGTTTTACTGTTAAGCGCATATTAGCACCTCCGATTATTTTACTTAGTTACTAAAGTCCATATCTTATTGAAGTCTCTGTCTAAATACCAGCTTTTTATGTTTTTGTCATCTTAGAAGCATTTTAATACCTATGATTGTTCTACTGGTCATCCGAATAGAGCATTCTCTGTTCGTTCATAATTATAAGAATATGTACTTCCTTATTTATAATTTACCAAAATAAGTGCAATTGCAAAATCAATTTTTATTTACTGGGCTTTTAGATAACTTTCAATAGATGATAGTTTCTGATGTTCGATTGATATACAAGGTAAATGCATCAAAAAAAAGCGAAAACTCCTTCTTGAGAGAGTTTTCGCTTTCTATCTTAATGGTGATTTCCTTCATCCGACAACATCTGCACACGTTCCTCGAAGCTAATGACTCTATGTAGCTCATGTAGCATCCAAAGGTAGCCGAATTCATCGCTGAACATTGCGTTAGATATACCGAAATCAGGCATTTCTGTGACAGCTTGAACTTCCTTACAGCCTGCCTTCATTGCTTTTTCATAGGTTTCAGCAATGTTTGGTACTAAAATATTAAACCAAATTGGCTTTGGGTCGTTAGGCTTTGGAGCGATCATTTGGTATTCAGGATTTTCGTCCAACAGATGGAATCGTACATCATATAGCTTAAAAATAGCTTCGTTTTTCCCAGGTGGCAAATCTGTTACTTCTACACGTTCAATATCAAAAATTTTCTCGTATAGTGCCAATGCCTTTAAACTATCTGTGACCACCATATCAATTTCAACGCCAACCATTTCTAACACTCCTCCTAAAAAATTATTTGCTGTTGTTAGCGTAACACATTTTTGCGTGATTATGCAGTGGAATGAAGATTTTATTGTTGTTCGTATACATGAACACGATCAGTAAGTTGCTGTGTTAAGTTTTTTCATAGATGCTAAATGACAAAAGTGTACATAGTCTATATACTTATAGATAACAACAATTTTTAGTTGAAGGAGCGATAATAAATGATTGATACTTCGCTCTGGAAACGAGATGAAAAAAGCCAAGCTTCAGGAACCCGAACAAAGTTTTGGCTACTCGAACCAGAAGCTGACCAACAAAATATTACAAAATACCTTTTTAAAGTGCCAACTCAAGGAACTGGTGGCCATTGGGCTGAATTTGTTGCAAGTAAAATTGGTGTTCAATTGGGATTTAACACTGCTGAAGTAGAGTTGGCTATGCACAAAGGTGTTATAGGTACAATTTCTAAAAACTTTCGAATGAAGACAGAGGAATTATATGAAGGCGGTGACTTATTCCTCGCACAGTTCGAGGATTTTCAACGCCATTCTTTAACTCACTATGAATTACCCTATATTATAGAGTTTCTTGGTGCATATGATTTAGAGAAAAGTTTTGTTGATATTCCAGTTTTTGATGCATTGATTGCTAATAATGATCGTCATTGTGATAATTGGGGGCTTTTAAGTAGTTCCGAAGGATATCGTTTAGCACCTATGTTATGATAATGGTTCCTCTCTAGGATTTAATGAAGTTACTGAAAAAAAGCAAAAGATGCTGACGGATGTTGCTATGCTTGCTGGTTTTTGTAATAGAGGTAGGCCAAGTATCGGGTTACCTAATAGAAAAAGACCTAAGCATTTTGAATTACTGTCGTTTCTTCATACATGTTTACCTACAGAATTGGAAATGGCCATAGCAAAGGTACGCAAATTGAATGAGGAAATGATAACTACAATTGTTCATAATATACCTGTTGACTTAATGAGTGGGTTAGATAAAGAATGGGTTATTCGTCTTTTAATGCATAGAAAAGAGTGGATAATTAATTGGTACGAAGGGAGTGAAAAAGTATGAGAAAGAGACCGTTTGAGCTATGGTTAATTTGGCAAAATAATGAAACTCGTCAACGCTATCACGTGGGTAGGCTATTTCATGAAGATGGTGTGTATATTTTTTCCTATGAAAAACATGGCTATAGAAGAAAGTTAGACGAAGCTATGGACAATGGCTATCGACCTCATTTGGCATTCCCAAATACGGATAAGGTTTATACCTCTCATACATTATTTGGACCGTTTGCGCGCCGATTACCAGATTTTCGGAGACCTGATTATACTTCAGTACTTCAGGAGTTAGGGCTTTCAGCAGAATGCAGTGAAATGGATGTCTTGCGAGCTACAGGCGGTATTTTGGCAACAGACTCTTATGAATTTGTTTCACCAATCATTGTCGAAAATAATGTCTTTGCTTTTGATTTCTTTATTGCAGGCTGGCGTTATTATGATGGCGAGCAGGTAATGAATCAACTACGAGCGGGAGATATCGTCGAACTTGTAGTAGATCCTGAAAATAAGCAGGATCATAAAGCTGTTATTGTAATGTCGATAAATGGAAATAAACTAGGTTTCATTCCTGCCTTTTATAGCGGCTGGATGCATGAAGTGATTGGAAAGAACTGTAGCTACCAAGCGAAAATTGAAGCTATTCATCCTCAGGCAGCCCCACATCGTAAAGTGAATATTTCAATTTTAGGTGAAGTAAATCAATCCGTTAATATTCAAAAAGTATTGAATGACAAGGACGAATTACGAGTAGTGATGTGTTAAATAGTCATAACTAAATCTTTATAATAATTTATACAAAAGCTGATTTGTACTTTTTTAGTACAAATCAGCTTTTTTCGTTGGATGAAAAATAAAGGTTACAAAGGAATATTAATCATTAAAGAATTTAAAAACATGTAACTTTTTAGGTTGATTATCAGTCTACTTTTAAGAGAATAGTCGGCTATACTAGTAAAACATTCACTCATATATAGAGCTTAATAAGTTTGGTAGAAAATGTTCATGCAATGCTAGAAAACTTTTTGTACTAACTAAAGCTTTTGAAGGAGAGAAGTTAGCACTCTAGTACCGAATTCTATTCTTTTCGGCAAAATCCCACATTTTAGGTTTTTTTCGTGTTAAGATGATAAAGACTATTTGAATGTGAAAAAAAGGAGATTAGAATGTTTAAGAAACTAAAGACTACATGTATTGTAACAGCAGTTGCTTTGGCTACAATTTTGCCAGGACAAGCGTCTGCATCAGCTTCTGGTAGCAAGGGGATTCAAATAAAAAATAATGTATCAATTACGGTGAATGGAGAAACGCTTAATGTCTATGATCCTATCTTAAACAAGTCAGATTTTTTACTATTACCAATGCGTGCATTATATGAAGCAGTTGGTGCGAGTGTATCTTGGGATAAGGAAACGTTGACAGCATCAGCTTATCGTAATGGTAAAACTGTTGATTTAACAATTGATTCAATGAAGGCTCTAGTGGATGGTCAAGAAATTGGTATGGATGTTGCACCGTTTATGTATAAAGACCGTACATATATGCCATTGCGTTTTGTGAGTGAAAACTTTGATGGTATTGTTAATTGGGACGAGGCTACTCAATCGGTAGATATTACATTATCAGATGATCAGCCAGTAGAACAGCCACAACGACCACAGGAAGACCCGTATATCTTACATATCAATAATAAACGTATTGTCATGAAAGATTCGATTGTTACAAAGGAAGGCAGAACTTACTTACCTGCAAGCTATATCCATGATTATTTAGATGGCTCCACTGGTACATGGCTGCCTGATGGTTCCTACGAATTACAGATTGGCGGCACGAGCTTTATTTTCACAGATAATAGCAATCAGGCATTGATTAACAATGAAGCTGTCACAATGGCAGAAAAGCCATTTATTCAAAAAGGAAAAATGTATGTGCCTGCTAAGTTTCTTGTGGATGCATTAGGTGGAAATTTACGCTATATCACAGAAAAAAAAGAAATGTATATTTATGTTTATAGCTATATGTACACAAGTCCGTTCCTTGAAAAATCATATGGCTCAACATCATTCCCAACAGCTGTTCCATCAGCACAAATAGAAGGGGATCGCGATTTACTAATTAGTGATAATCCTGAAACATTAAAGCGTAAGTTTGTACCATTAAACAATGCAACGCTTGCACAATATGAAGTAAAATCGACATCTACAACGAATAAGCACCGTATCTTTGGCTGGCATTATAATCAGCTTGGAACAGATGTAAAATTAGGCATCACTGTTCAAAATACATCGAGTGCAGATAGTATTCGCATCGAGGACTCAAGAGGTACTAGTCAAAAAACGGGCAATAGCTGGGTAGGGCATGATATTGGCTTAACAATTGCTGATGTAGTATTAAATGATAGATTAACTAAGTCAGAGAGCAGCGGTATCGTTATTGCACCAGGGGAAACAAAGGTTATTGAAACATATGATTTACATTTGGATTATATTATCGGCTTTATCCATGATTTAGATATTCAATCGGTAAACGGTGGCAAGCCAGAATATACAATTCGTACTGTACTAACAAAGGATAATAGCGATCTAGCAAGCATTAAAACAGAGCAGGTTGCGATTGATGAATATGCGAAGCATCCACGAGGTGTATGGCCAAGCGCTGCAATTAAGGCTGAGCTACCAGCTTATACAGTGGATTCGCCAGAGGTAGGCTACAATATTTCAAATGGTAGTACAGACCATTTACAAACAGCCGAAAACTCAAAGTCAACAGTAAATGGAGCAGTAGGGAATCCAGGCCACTTTGGTGTGAACTATAAGGTTGATATTCCTATTGACAATCCAACAGGCACTAACAAAACGATTAAATTAAAGCTAGCTGGTCGAGGCGGCTTATATAGTGGTGCTATTAAGGTAAACGGTGAAGTATATTTAGTGCCTTCTTTACGAGTAGGGGCTGAATATGTAGAGCTACCTGATATTAAGGTGAATGGCACAAAAGATAAGATTGAATTAGAAATCATGCATGCTGGTGGCGTTAATCTTCCAGTAGCAATCTATGTAGAAACAAAATAATAAAGCACTTGGCACGCGTCATAGCTATGATGTCGTGCCAAGCTTTGAATTAATATGGAGTGAAAAAATTGGCAAGAAAACTAGTAATGATTGTTGTCGTCATGTTTGTTTTGATGCTAGCAGTTAGCCCTATGAATGGACAGGCAGCCACTTTAGGTAATAAAGTCAGCGAAGTGAAAAAAGAAGTATCGCCACAGGTCACACATATACAGCAAAGCTATCAATCAGGTTCTACGCGTCAGTTTGTAAATGTTTTAGATGTAAACTTAAATAATACATATACAAAGCTAGAAATTGGTATGCCGAATCCTATTAATTCCTTAAAAACAACAACAGCAATGGCTAAGCAGAATACAACTGATGGTCATCGTGTTGTTGGTGCTGTGAATGCTTCTTATTTTTTAGGCAATGGTATGCCTGCAAATCTATTAGCAGAAAACAATGAAATTATTAACTATGGTATTTTAGGAGATTCCTACGATAGCCCAACACAAAAGCCAGTTGCTTTTGGTCTATCTAAATCTGGAAAAGCAATAGCAGACTATTATTCTACACAATTATCTTTCCAAGTGAACGGTAAAAACTATCCTATTGATTTAATTAATAGTGAAAGAGGCACAAATAAAACAGTTTTATATACACCTGAAAAAAGAGCAACAGGTACAAATAATTGGGGTATTGAAATTGTTGTAACAGGTGCAAGTCAAGATACAAGCTCGCTGCATTTCGGGGACCGTTTCTCAGGTATGGTTTCCCATATTACAGCCTATGGTGCTGAAGGAAATTCCACTGTACCAGCAGATGGCTTTGTTATTTCTGTGCAAAATAAGGAGCTAGCAGCAGAGCTAATAAGCAGTATATCAGCAGGTACAACTATTGATGTAAGCCTAACGATTGATCAAAAATGGATGGATGCGCAATTTATATTAGCAGCAGGCCCAATGCTTGTACGAAATGGCAAGGTGGATATTTCAATGCCAACGAATTCAGGCTTTGCTTCAACACGCAGTCCGCGTACAGCAGTAGCGATTGATGCTACAGGTACAAAGGTATCCCTTGTTACAGTGGACGGTCGATTAAGTGGTCATAGTAATGGTGTAAACTTATCTGATCTAGCATCTCATTTAATTTCAATGGGGGCATCCTCAGCATTGAACTTAGATGGTGGTGGCTCAACAGCAATGGTTGTACGTAATCCAGGCGGCTATTTTGCAAATCTTGTTAATAAACCATCAGAGGGCAGTGAACGCCGAGTATCTGCTATTTTACAGGTTGTGAATACAGCACCGCCAGGACAAGCTAAATCGATTACATTAAGCAGCGTGAATCAGGTGATGAAAGGTTCATCTGTAAATATGCAGGTAGCAAGTGCTTATGATCAATACTTGAATCCAATGACAATTAATCCGGCAAATATGACATGGACAGTTGAGGGCAATATTGGACAGATGAACGGTGCAACCTTTACAGCTACACAAAAAGGTGAAGGAAAAATTATTGGTGAATATCAAGGCATCCGCACATCTGTACCTGTGAAAGTTGTAGATTTAGCTGAAAAGCCTATTTTACTAGATAGCTTTGATAATGCTTCAGCTTGGACAGCAGAGATTGCAAAGGCAAAGGCATCTTTAGCCAGCTCCAAAGAATATGCTAGACAAGGCACTGCTAGTATGCAATTAAACTATGACTTTACCGTAGCAGGGGCAGGCACAAAAGCTGCCTATATGGTTGCCAAATCGCCAATCGCCATTTCAGGTCAGCCTAAAAATATCGGTGTTTGGGTATTCGGTGATGGTGGCAAGCATTGGCTACGAGGTGTTGTCATCGATGGCACAGGAACAAAGCAAACAATTGATTTCACAAGTCAGGGCGGCTTAGACTGGCATGGCTGGAAATATGTAACGGCTGATATTCCAAGTAATTTACCACTGCCATTGAAATTTGATCGCCTATATGTAGCACAGCCAGATGCTTCTTTACAAAAGAAAGGTCAGCTTTATTTTGACCAATTACAGGCTGTTTATAAGGATAATCATGAGGAATTAGTGTACACAGATGTGGCTAAGGGACATTGGGCATTTGCAGATGTTCAAAGCTTATATGATGAGGCATTAATTAAAGGTTATTCAAATGGTACATTTAAGCCAGAAGCATCTATTACACGTGCAGAGGCAGCAACGATTATTGCACGTGCGCTTAATTTGACAACAACAAAGAATTCAAGCTTTAAAGATGTAGGCAAGAGCCATTATGCATATAGTGCCATCGCAGCAGTTGAGCAGGCGGGCATTATTAAAGGGCAGGCAGCAGGGAAATTCAACCCGAATGGACAGCTATCACGTGCAGAAATGTCTGCAATTTTAGCAAGGGCCTACCAATTAACAGGCACAAGCCAAGTAAGCTTCAAAGATGTGAAGTCGACGCACTGGGCATACAGCAATATTCAAGCGCTTGTTGCAAATGATTTAACAAGCGGCTTCCCAGACAATACATTTAGACCAGACGCCCAAATTACCCGCGCCCAATTCGCAAGCTTCTTAAATAGATGCCTAACATTATAATAACACTAACCCCCTGTAGACGAACTACAGGGGTTTTTAGGTGAGTGATTAAGGAAGGTGAATACCCGCGCGAGTAGAGCAAATACCCGCGAATTAGAGATCAATACCTGCGGAGCAAAGAAATACCCGCGATCAAGGAGAGAATACCCGCGGAGCCAAAGCAAACACCCGCGAATCGAAGAGCGATACCCGCGGAGCAAAGAAATACCCCCCAAGCAAGGAGCAAACACTCGAAAATCCAAGCGTTCACTCCCTATTAAAAGTAGCACCTAAAAAGGAAGAGGCTAGGACATAACTCATTTTATTGAGAAAAATCAAAAAATGAATGTTATCTTTGTGATTTATTAAAGTATATGTGTTCTAATAACGCAAAAAAATGTTAGACCAAACTTGTAAATGGTCTAACATTTTTTCTTTTGTCCCAGCCTCTTGTATTTAGAAAACAATATATTTAACATACTGCTGCCATGTTAAATCTTTAAAGTGGCTCCATTGGATTTTCTCTACAGGCATTGTGCGGAACGTATAGGCAGCAATATTACGCGGCTCATTAGAAATCATTGGTGTTCCTTCCTCTAAAAAGTCCGTAAAAATTGCTGAGTTTGCCGTGTTGAATTCCACATTAATAGTCATTAAATGGATTTTTCCATCTGAATCAATTGTATAGAGCTTTTTCTTACCATTTTTCGTTGTTGTTACCCATGATTTATCGACTCGATAAGAATCAAAGGCTTCATTCACAATAATCGAAGCTTTCCCAGTTGTTGAAAATGGAATATCCTCTAATAAGTCATCCTGCTGTAATAGCACTTCATAATTAGTTGGCTGCGGCAAAGTGGCTGTTTTTGCAAGCTCTTGTGCCCATGCTGTGTCAGCATTTGTAGGAATCGCTTGTTTCTCGATAACAATGCCTGATAATGAATCCTTGACATGCTTCACCTTTAAATCAACCGTTTGACCCTCTTGTACCTTCTGCCATTCTTTTTCAGATAAATAGGCATACATCGCTTTTTCAGAAGAATAAATTTCAATTGTCAGTGTTCCTGCTTCTTCTTTAATGGCAGATACGACACCATCTATCGGGCTAATAAGTCCTTGACGCGCTTGGATTTCTACAATTTGTGCCTCGATAACCGTAATTTGACGATTTGTTTCCGCAATATGTCGATTTAACAAGGCAATTGCTGTCGATGGTGAATTTTGCTGAGCCAGCTCAAATTTTAGCGTAACAGACAAATTATCATCAATTTGGTCTGTATCAATAGAGCTTTTTGGATCAGCATCATTGTAATCATCCTCAATTAAATCAAGCGCATCCTCTAAATCACGTAATTCAGTTTCATAGGCAGCAAGCTCTGATTCAAGCTTTGTTAGCTCATCATTTATCTCATCCTCTTTATAGGTAGCAAGTAAATCGTTCATCATCACCTCTTGGCCACGCTTTACATTGACAGCTGAAAGGCTTGTTGCATCGGCAGAAACAGTGTACATTTCAGCTGGTGCAACAATGGCGTCCTTATTGACACGCTCTGTATGTGTGCCAATATGAGCCTTTTGAAATTCATCAATAAAATAAGAGCGTGCTACAACGCTATCATCCTTAAAGACAAAATAAGCATTTATACCGATGATGAGCATTCCCAACAAAATGGTGATGCTTGTCCATGGTCTTGCTTTGATAAATGCCATCATCCTAACCCCCTAGCAATCCATTCTTTAATTGGTAGCACACTAATCATGCCAACAAATAACGCCATAAATAGTTGCACACCAATAAGTTTAATGATTAAAAACTTTCTACTTGCCTCTTCCTCCCATTTTGATAGGAATAAATATTGTACAACAATAATAATAATCGTTGTGACAGTGATTTGATTAATTGTAAATAACACAAAATCTGTTTCCATCACTTGCAAGGCAAGAGGCGTCAATGAAAAGAAAGAAAACATTGTTGTATAACCGACTGCATAGAAAACAGCAAATAAAATCGCTTTTTCAATCAGTAAAAAGGCAACAACATAAAGCTGAACTTTTTTAACCCATGTATAAGGAATATCGGTTAATAGATGCAAAATATATGTAACACCGTAATAATGGAAGCAAAAATAGACAATCGCCCATAAAACAGCACCAAGCATTGACAGTAATCGTGCTACATAGTATTCATTTTGTAAATCTGTTGCGAATAAGGTCGTTAAATTTTCTGTGCCCATCCCCCAAAACTCACGAGCCGCGAATAATAGGACAAAAAAGATGAAAACTGTAAATACACGTTTTTTATATCCAGTAATCTCGCCTTCTTCGACGATGTTTGTAAAGTAAGTTGGATTTTTTAAGCTATGCCAAAACTTATAATGATAAAACATAAACAAGCGTCCTTTCCTCCAAAATAATCAATATCAAAATTGTAGTATACACTCTATAAAGAGATTATGACATATAAAGATTACTAGAATCCGTCAATATATGTCGAATTTAGATAATACTATTGTATAGTATAATTGAAATAACTTCCTGTTTTTCTTGCTACTAATTTTGAAAAATTACTTTTGATGCTCATAATTTTGTAAAAGTAATAGAATGGCTTGAAAATTTATTATTTATTCCGATACAAAAGTAATGATTCGAAATGAAAATGAACATAATCATTTTCCTATATATAGAAAGATGAAAGGGTGGTTCGATTGAATCGAAAACTAACGGCAGGCGTTATAACGAGTCTTTTACTAACAGCACCTACAGCTATAACAAATGCCCAGGAAAATGATATACAGCCTCGCACAGAACAGGTTGCTCCTATTGTTACAGTAGCAGCAGAAACAGCAAAAGAGCAAATTCTTGCTCGCTTTGGCAAGCTATCCGAAAGCTCAACAAATGATGAAATGGTACTGGCAAAAGAGGACTTAATTATTGTACAAAATTCAGGTGATTTTGCTGAGGAACAAGAATTAATTGAAGCGAAATATAACTATATAATGGAGCAACGCCGATTACTAGGTGAGCTAAAAACGATTGGAAACAGTATTAATGCTATCTCGCATTCTAGTAAAAGCTTTTTCACGGATGTCGAAAGTGCTGCAATAAAATATAGTGAATTTTTAGGGGATACAGCAACAGAAGATTCATATTTATATGTACAAAACCAATTCCAACAAGTTCTTGCTGCTGCATTGGCAGATGGCAAAGCGAACCTTGTTGCAACAATTCGAGGTACATCTCTACAGTATGGCTATGACGAAACTGCACGTAATGCCTATTTTAAAGGTAAAGGAGCAGATATTGACAAGCTAAAAAAATTACAAGCAGATGCAGAGAAAACACAACAGGCTGCAGATGAATTAACTGCATTTGTAACGCTGTTAGAAAACGGAGCTCCTATTGCAGATATTTCTACGGCAGTAAACAAGGTGGCAACTACTTATAATGCATTAACAGCAGATCAAAAGAAAGTGATTGCAGCATATAATCCAAGCAATGCTGCGGTAACACCTTATAAACAATATACAGAAACGCAAGCCAATATAGCTTCTGCCAATAAAGTTGTGACAAGCATTACGGAATTGAGCAATAAAAAGCCTGAAGATTTTAAAACAGCTTCAAACTTTATTAGTGCTGTAGCTGCGATTGAAAAAGCCTATAATGCGCTTGATGCAAATTTAAAAAATTGGGTGACCAATTATGCGGAGCTTGAGCCATATAAGCAAGCAGCGGATATTGCTAAGCGAATTTCAGCATTGCGTGTATCAAGTGATGCTACATATCGTACAGAAGTGAATGAGCTTGCAACACAATATGAGCAATTATCCGATAAAAAAAGCTTTGTCAAAAATGCAGCTGATTTAAATCAGGCTGTGGTCAATATAGCTGCTGCTGTATCGATTGAAACGCTTATTACAAATATTTCAACAGCTCCAAATAAAGTTGATGCTATTCAACAAGCACGTGCAGCCTATAATGCGCCACCCTCTGGCACTGCCAAAGATGTTAAAAAAATCGTTAATAATGCAGCAGAGCTTACAAAATGGGAAAAGGATTACAAAGCTTCCTTAAATGTCAATAAGCTAATTGCTAATTTAGACCCAGCATCCAAAACCTTCGAAAAGAAAACGATTGCTGCAAAGGCAGCCTATGATAAGCTAGCAGCGGAAGAGCAGCTATTCGTTCAGGAAGCAGCAAAGCTTACGTTATTTTTCAGCTATGCGAATGCCTTGAAGCAGTTAGGTGACTTAAATCCAACGGCAGCAAACTATACTACAAAGCTGGCAGAGGTGAAAACAAGTGTTGCTAGCTTAGATGCTACAGGTAGCGAGCATAAAGAAGCACTGGATGCAATCAAAGCACAGCTTGAGGCAGAGATAGCAGCTTTTGAAAATGAAGATGTGGCTGTTGCGGCAGTGATCGCTCAAATTGACGCATTAAGTGGCTCATCAAAGTTAGTGGAAGATATGCTAGCGGCACGTACAGCATATGACGCATTACCATCGTCAACTGCTAAAAAACGTGTAACAAATATAAAAATTTTAACAGACTTAGAGAAATCGCATAAAGCGGTTGTCAATGTTGTGTCACTATTTGAAAAGTTGGATACAAGTGCTAAAAACTATTTATCCAAAGCAAAATCAGCCTATACAGCCTACGATAAGCTTGCTGCAGCAGATCAAGCGTACGTCAAAAATTATAATGGCTTGAATGACGTTGTAAGAGTAACAGCTGTTGTAGTACAAATTAATGCCTTAAATCCATCGAAAAAAACATATAAAGATGATGTAAAGGCAGCAACAGATGCGTATACAATTTTAGATGTAGCACTTCAGGAGCAGGTTGTTAATTATACAGATTTAACAAAGGCACAAGGCTATATTGATACAGCGAAGGCTTTTGATGAACGTATTCTAGCGTTAGCCAATGAAAATCCTGATACATTTGTGACAACAGTGGCTACCTTATCTGCGGACTATAAGGCAATGGATAAAAATGCGAAAAAGTTAGTGGAGCAGGCAAAAACATTAGCGGCTTATGAAAAAGATAATAAGACGATTATAAAGGTGATTCAAATGATTGATGCCTTAGACCCGACAAGTAAGGATTATACAAAGAAGGTGCTTGCTGCACGCAAGGCTTATAATGGGCTTGATGAAGTAGCTCAAAAGCGTGTAACCAATTATGCAAACCTTACTGCTGTTGAAGATGTTGCTTCATTAATTGGTCTTATTTCTTCCTTAAAGCCAACAAGTAAAACATTTTTAGAGGATTTAAAAACAGCGCGTGAGCTATATGATGCATTGCCAGAAGCAAAGCAGCAGGCAATTATTAATTATGATGCACTTGTAGCGGCAGAAAATGAGCAAACAACGGCAGCGGGTGTTATTGCGTTAATTGAGCTGACTGAGGAGCAGGATGCGGATTATTTAACAAAGCTGATGAATGCGCGAGTAGCCTATGATCAACTATCATCAAATCAAAAGAAATTAGTGACAAATATTAAAGATTTAACAACACGCGAAAAAGCTGTGAAGCCCATTTTAAAGGTCATGGTACAAATTAATGAATTAGACCCTGAAGCGAAAAACTTTGTAAGTAAAGTAAATGCAGCACGTAAGGCTTACGATAAGCTAACAAAGGATCAGAAAAAATATATTGATAATATTGATGCGCTGCTAAAATATGAGCCTGTATCAAATGTGGTGGAATTGATTAGCAAGCTAAAATCATCAAGCAGCACATTCCTGCAAGATACATCACGTGCACGCTCCCTTTATGATGCACTTCCTGTGGATATGCAGCAGTATGTGACAAATTATTACTTATTAGAGGCAGCGGAGGCTAGCATTTTAGGTGCGGGTAATGTGATGCAAATGATTACAGATTTACCGTCTGTTGATCCAAAGCAATATGTAAAACGTGTACAAGAAATTCGTGCAGCCTATAATGCTTTACCAAAGGATCAGCAGCGAGCTGTCCAAAATTATAAAGTTTTACAGGAGCAGGAGAAGCTTGTAAAGCCTGTGATAAAAGTTGTTGAGGAGATTGATCGACTATTCACAGCGAAGGATATGAATAGCCAATATCAAAAGATTTTAAAAGCCTATGATAAGTTAAATGCCGATCAACGTCGTTATGTCTATAACGATCAGCTATTGCTATCATTAGACAATGTTATTAAAGTTTATAACAATATTGCCAAGCTAAATCCAAAGGATAAGTTTTACTTTGGTATGGTGGAAGCGGTACGTAAAGAATACGATAGCCTAAATTCAGTAGATAAACAGCGCATTTCTAATTACTCGATATTACTAGATGCAGAGAAAAGCATGGCTGATGTGAAGAAGGTTGTAGAGATGATTTCAGCACTTTCGCCAACCTCTGTCACATATATAGAGGATGTGGCAAATGCTGTTGCTGCCTATAAAGCATTGGACTCTAAAGTACGTGGGCAGGTTATTAATGAGGATGCGCTGAAGCAAGCTGAAAAAGATGTAGCGGCTGTACTAAAAGTTGTGCAAGCAATCGGCAATATTGATCCAGATAGTTCATCCTTTGAGAAAAAGGTGCTAGATGCTCAAAAGAAATATAGTGCCCTATCATTGGAACAGCAGGATTTAGTCTATAATTACCGCATTCTAGATGAATATTTAAAAATGATACAATAGTACGACAGAAAAGGAGTTTTCCCGACATAATTTACGGGAAAACTCCTTCTATAATAAGAAATAATGAAACTTTATCTGCTGGAAATTCGTATCTTATAGTGTAAATGGTAATATAACCACTACATTTTATACATAGTTTAAATTGAAGACAAGGGAGGTGGCTGTATTGAAAAGATTGATGTGTATAGTGCTGCTTGCAATTGTAACAGTGCTGGCGAGCCTTACAGGTGTTGGGCAAGTGGAAGCGGCATCATTCAAGGTGATAGATATTCCCAATTCGTATTGGGCAAATACGTCGATTCAGCATATGCTATCAAAGGAATATATGGCTACATATAGTGATCAAACATTTAAGCCTGAACAAGCGATTACAAGAGCAGAAGCTGCCGCAGCTATTGCACGCTCCATTCAGCCAAATATGGATACAGTGAAATCCACAAGCTTTAAGGATGTTCCTGCAACACATCCGTATTATAAAGAAATTTGCCAGCTTGAGAAGCTAGGTATTATTCAAAAAAGTGATGCCTTTCATCCAGAAGAGCCTTTAAAGCGCATGCAAGTAGTGAAGATGCTCGCATTAGCCTATAAGCTAAAAGTAGATAGTCAAAATCATAGCCAGTTTACAGATGTTCCTCGTACACATTGGGCAAAGGATTATATTGAATCTCTAGCAGATATAGGTATTATTGGTGGTGTTAACGCTAAACAATTTGCCCCTAACCAATTCGTGACACGTGCACAGTTTGCTGTATTTGTGGAGCGTAGCATTAACTTTCAGCAAAAAGTTACACGGCTGGAAGTAGCTTATGATTATTTAGCAAAAGATTATATTCCAACGATTAACCTTTCTACAGCATGGTCGAAAGAGGTTGTAGAATTAATTAATATGGAAAGACAGGAGCATAATTTAGCACCCGTTGTCTTTGATCCAGAGCTCACACAAATTGCTGTTATTAAAGCACAGGATATGGTGAAGCGCCATTATTTTGAGCATACTTCTCCTTATTATGGAGCACCATGGGATTTAGCGACATTATTTGATTATACGTATACAAGCTTTGGAGAAAATATTGCACGCAATTTCAAATCACCAGAGCTTACTGTTAAAGCATGGATGGCTTCTCCTTCACATCGAGATAATATTTTAAAAGAGCACTATACAAATACAGGTGTTGCTATTGCACAGGATAACAAAGGAAATTACTATTGGGTTCAAATGTTTGCTAGTCAATAAGTAGTAGTGTAACAAAGTATCTCTAATATTACAGAAATGTTACGAAAGCTCAAGATTACAATAAAAATAGTCTTTTTTGAACGCTGGAAATACCACCAAACGTTGGTATATCAGCGTTTTTTTACTTTCTAAAACCGTTACACAATTGAAAAATAATAATCTCCTCTTTTGTGATAGTCTATGTATAGGCAAAAAAGTTCTGAGAGGGGTATAACAAAAGTATGAAAAAGAAATGGTTACTACCGATTTTTGCATCATTTATGTTATTTTCAACAACTCATATCGATAATGCTGAAGCAGCGACAAAATCAGATGTCACTAGCACAGCTTCTAAATATTTAGGTATTCCTTATAAATACGGCGGTACAACAACAAGCGGTTTTGATTGCTCTGGCTTTACTTCTAAAGTATTTGCAGATCTAGGCATTAAATTAAACCGCACATCAGGCTCACAATATCAACAAGGTACTGCAGTAGCAAAAAGTGATCTTCAAGTTGGGGATTTACTATTTTTCAACACAAGTGGTCGTGGCATTTCACATGTAGCAATATACATAGGTGACGGAAAAATGATCCACTCTCAAACGAATCAAGGTGTAAGTTACTCAAACGTTAATGATCCATATTATTGGGGTTCTCGTTATGTAGGTGCTAAACGTGTTGCAACATTTGATGAGAAGCAACAAGCTGAGGTAAAACAAGCAGCAATTGACTTTTCTGTATATGCTTCTCGTGCAGAAGTAGCAGTACAAATTGCCAAAGCTTTAAACTTAGATACATCTGATACAAATACTGGCTTTGTAGATGTAAAACCAACAAATGCAAATGCAGGTGCTATTGCAGCTGTAGCAAAATTAGGTATCTTTGAAGGCGATGCAAATGGTAAATTTAATCCGTCTTCACCAATTACGCGTGCACAAATTGCTAAAGTATTGGTACTAGCATTTGGTCTTGAAAACCGTGGTGAAGCAAGAACATTTAGCGATGTTCCTCAAAATAGCTGGGCATATGAATATGTTTCAACTCTTGCAGCAAATGGTGTAACAACTGGTGATGGTGATGGTCAATTTGGTATGGATGAGTTACTTAAAATCGATCAATTAAAAACATTTATTAATAGAATTCAGCCATAAGTTGTTCATAAAATTTACATTTTCATGATGGAATAGATTGCAAGAAATGATCTTTAAATAACGTATAATGGAAGAAGGGTTTGCCATCGCAGACTCTTCTATTTTTATGATAATAGCACTGAAAAAAGGATGTGATTTGGAAAAAATATTTGTAACAGTTCTATTGTATGATGTTTTATTTAGTTAATTTTGTTAAAATGGACACGTTAAGAGAACAAGAAGGGAGGAAATAAGACATTGAACATCAAAAAAATTAGTCTTATCTTGTGCGTCTTATTCATTTCAGCTTCTATGTTTACATTACATAGTGCAAGTGTCAGCGCGAATACAAATATCAAGTTTGAAGATGTTTCTACCAATCATCAAGCCTATGAAGAAATCAATTATTTAGTAAATTTAGGTGTGATTCAAGGTTATTTTGTCAATGGTAAAAGAGTTTTTGGCCCAAATAATAATGTAACAAGAGGACAAGCAGCAAAAATGGTTGTTGTTGCCTCTGGAAACAAACCATTAGTTGTTAGTAAATCTAGCTTTTCAGACGTAACAGCAGGCACTGAAATGTCTGGTTACATAGAACGAGCTGTACAACTAGGGTTTTTCGACAAAAATACAAAAGGTCAATTCCTACCAAATAAAGCTTTAACTCGTGGTGAAATGAGTTATGTATTGTCGAAAGCATTTAATTTAGATACAAGCGAGTATGAAGGTGTTGATTCACCATTTATTGATGTAGGTATTACACATGAGTACGTAAAATATGTGAATACTATCTATTATAACGGTATTACAAATGGTACAGGCAATAAATATTTACCAAATGGTACAGTAACACGTGCACACTTTTCACTGTTTGTTGCTCGTGCAAAAAGTGAGAAATATCGTTTAGAGTTACCTGTAAAAGGGACATCTGTTCCTGATACATCACAGGTAATTGGTTTAATTAAAGTCACAACAGATGGCTTAAATATTCGTAAGTCAAAGGATTCTTCCTCAAGCACGAATATTGTAGGTCAAGTAAATAAAGGCGGTAAACTAGCTGTCTATGCCGTTGAAGGCAATTGGTTAAAAGTAACTTATAAAGGGGCATATGCTTATGTCTTTAAGCAATATGCAGAGTTTTTAGATGCAGATGGCAATGAGTTAGGAGCTGTTGCCAAAGAGGTTGTAACAAAAGGTGCTGTGAACTTGTATGTCAAACCAACTTCATCAGCAAAAATCATTACAACACTTAAAGCAAACGAAAAATTACCCGTTTATAAAACAGTTGGTGGCTACTATTTAACAAAAGTAAATGGTATGCCGGGCTATATTGTAGCGAACAGTACAACAGATGCAGCTGCAGAAGAAAAGCCAAATCCTAACCCAAATCCAACACCACCACCAGCAACTTCTGGTGATACACTTGGAAGAGTAACAGTTGCGAATCTAAATGTTCGTAGTCAAAGCAATGCAACATCTGCCGTATTATTCAAGTTGAATAAAGGAGCATATGTTCAAGTCCATAACGTTAACGGATATTGGGCACAAATCTCTTATAATGGTCAAACAGGCTACGTGCATAAGTCTTATCTAAAACTATTAAATCAATCAGGAAATCCTTTAAAAGGTCGTGTAATCATCTTGGACCCAGGTCATGGTGGTAAGGACCCAGGCGCAGTAGTAGGCTCTGTTTCTGAGAAAAGTATTACATTAAAAGTGGGTACACAAGTAAAGCAAATGCTAGAAAATGCTGGTGCAAAGGTTTATATGACACGTACTGGCGACACATACCCATCATTACAGGATCGTGTAGATTTTACACAAGCAAACTATGGTGAAATTTTTGTGAGTATCCATGTCAATGCCGCTTCTAGTACATCTGCATCTGGTACTGAAACATACTATGCAATCTCGACAGGAGATATGTATCAGGAGGACATTGATTTAGCAACTTTCGTTAATAATCAAATCGTCAATAACTTAAATATGAAAAATCGTGGTGTGAAGCAGCAACAATACTACGTTATCCGTAATATGGCTATCCCATCTATTTTAGTGGAGCTTGGTTTCTTAACGAATAGCCAAGATCGCAATAAAATGACAGATGATCAATACGTTAAAGTATTTGCCGAATCGATCTATAATGGGATTTTACAATACTATAAAAAACAATAAAGCTTTTACAAGAAACGGTTCCAATAATTTTTGGAATCGTTTCTTTATCTATTGGCAAAGTGCAAGGCTAATAGTTTAATAAGCCATTAACCTTTCTATGTTATATACCCACACTACACAGACATAAACAATCTATATATGCAGCCATCGCTGAAAGACAAAGAAAAAGCTCCATATACATCTGCTGTTGGTATCAAAATTATCTATACAGCTACTTAATGTGTAGAAAATAAAATTATCAAGCATATTGATGATGTAAAGCCTATGGAAAGCATTGAATGTAGAATGGAGCCATGGATACATCCCAGTTAAGTAAGTATTATTATAATCAATAGAGGATGTGTCTTTTTATGAATTCAAGCAAACTTGTAGTGGAGGCTCTATATCAAGTTGTAATTATACGTTTACTTGTATAAAGAAAATGTCTATGAACGACAGTGAGCATGGTTAAATAAGCAAAAATGTACACTAGGATATTGATATTTGTACCAAAGTAATTTGTCCTGAAAACCAGCTAGTTTTCGGGACAAGTAGAACTTTAAGCTTTTTATTAGCTCTTCTTTAGTAAATTAGGAAAAGATTTGGTCATATGTTTTATAAAATAGCTTATTTCGATTCTTACCATCTAACTGGCATAATTATGCAAAAAATAACTGTGCCATATTGTCTAGTCACCTTTTTGATTGGCGAGCTTTTTCATTTTTATAGCTTTCGAAGCTATAGGATGTATAACAATGCCTTCATGTTATTTTGAATGTGTTCGTTGTCAAAAATTAATTTCGATGAGGATAGTATTATATTGTTGACAGAATTTTTGATAAATGGATTTAGAAACATTAAATCCGTTTATCAACAGGTGCCAAGCCCATGATTCATAGTGATCGTGGATTTCAATATACATCAAAAGAGTTTAAACGAATCGTAGAGCAAGCTTAGGTGATGCAAAGTATATTTCGTGCAGGATGTTGTTGAGATAACACATCCATTGAAAATTTTTGGGGTACGCTCAATTCAGAAATGTACTATCTTATGTGAATTTCAGTCTTGCGAGGAGCTGAAGAAAGCAATTGAGGTGTATATTCATTTCTATAACCATCAGCGCTATCAAAAAAACTAAACGGCTTAAGCCCTATAGAATTCAGAGCTTAAGTCGTTTAGATCCGTTTTATTATTTAGTCTGTCTACTCGACAGGGAGCAGTTCAAATTTTCTCGATGCCTTTTACTTATATGTTATCGAACCGTATTGATAACTTTTATATAATCTAGACTAATATAGGCTGATTCTGTGTATGGTTTATCAGAGATAATTTGGCACCAACCATTTAAGCTGGCATCTGTTATAATAACAGGCATATTGCTTTTATTGAATGTATAAAGAGGGCTTTGGCTTGTTGATGCGTCAGGGCGCACATTAAGACCAGCCGTTGTTGTAATAGCAACTTTATATGGATTGCTAGCATCTTTAAAGCCTAATGCCTTTTCAGCGCGATAGTAGTGCCCTGCAATTTTAGCTCCCCAGAATGGGTCAGAGGCGTATTTCACATTAAAGCCCATCGCCTTAGAGCCAACGACTGCACCGTTTGTATAACGTCCACCAGGTGTAATATAGTTTGGCTGTAAGAACTTTTCAACAAGCTCATGAATATTTGCTTCCACACTATCAAACTTTTTATTTAATGGATTTGTATCATAAACGTATAGACCAAATAGATTATTTAAACTTTGAGCATGGTCACTCATACCATAAGCACTTTCATGTTGTGCAAGTGCCAAAATTAGCATTGCATTAATATGAGAGTTTACCTCCACTTCTTTTAACACAGAGCCTAAGCCAATTAATTTACTTTTCGTTGTGGCATTTTTATAAAGCGAAGCACCTGAGCTTTCAACCTCAGCTAATTTTTGCAAAATATATTGATCGAGCTCTTCAGCTGTATATTGTGTTTTCGCACGAGCAGGTAAAAATTGATAGTAGTTATAGGCTTCTCCTTTTGAAGAACCATTGGCATTTGTAAAGTTAATGCCATCCCAGCTGAAATATTTTTCACCTTGCTTCATAAAGCTAGGAGCCTTGCCATACACATAGCTAGCTGCATATTTATTTGATTTATAGTCATATAAAGTATGCTTAATCTCGCCATTCTCATTTGTATAGTAAGAGCGTCCTTTCATTAATCCAGAAGGAATTAACGAAACATCAGCCTGCTTTAAATAGCCGACATGGCCTGCTAAGCGTACTTTTACTTGTGTTGCATCACTGTCTAAGTATTCCATTTCAGTACTAGCAGCAACCGCCATTTGATCTTTAATGTTTTCAGAATATAATGCTACATAGTTATTTGTTACAACATGGCCTGAGGTCATTTTAATAATTTTATTATTATGTGTAATGACAAGTGAATGATTGGACATTGCTTTTTCGGCTGCTTCAAAGCTAGCAAAGGCTTGCTTCTCCACTAAATCACCATTTGAAATTTCCTTTACAATATACGTGGCAGTATTCCCATTATTGCTACCACTGTTATTGCCTGAGTTGCCATTGTTATTGTTGTTTTCAGGGGAGGTAGGGTTTTGACGAACACTATCAGCAAGGACAATTAAACGGAAAATAAACGTTGATGCCTCGCCAATTGTGGCATTATCTCTTGGTAAAAACATCCCATTTGAGCTACCTTTAATTAACCCTAGCTGAGCGCCAATTGCAATATCTTGACGGAAATCTTTAAAAATTGTGGCATTATCTTTAAACGTAATAGAAGAAGTGCCCTTTGGTATTTTTAAATAATCAACAGCTCGGATTAGCATAACAGCCATATGCTCTCTTGAAATATGTGCATTTGGCTTAAAGGAGCCATCTGTATAACCAGTAATAATTCCAGCCGTCGCAGCAAGTTTAATTTCGTCTGCAAATACGTATGTATCTGGAACATCTGTAAAGGTAATATTATTTTTTGTTGCTAAATTTAAAGCTTTTGCTATGTATGTGGCAAACTCACCGCGAGTTACTGTATCATTTGGTCGGTAGCTACCATTTTCATCTTTTAACAAAGCTTCTTTAGCAATTAAATAACGAAGACCGCTTTCATGCATATGTCCTGATAGCTCATCAGCATAGGCATTTTGGGGCTGCCAAATAACTATGCTGACAAACATCAAGAGTGATAGAAAAATTGATAGTTTTCTCATATTTTGACCCTCCTAAACTGATATTATTTTAACAAAGTTATAAAATCGGCATAAGGGTCAAAGGATATGAAAAAATATAAAAAGTACCAATTTGTTATAGGGAATAAGTATGGTTTTATCAAATGCAAGGGGAAATACATCAAAATAATTATGAGTTTCTTCTATTATATAGATATTTGTATACGTTATTAAAAAGTGAATCTCCTTTCGCTATTATTCGTATAACTAGTAAGCACTCTAAAATAGTAGGAGGGATGATACAATGTGGGTGATAGGTATTCCTTTTTTAATCATTGGCTTCGTAAATAAAGATTGGACATTTATTATTATTGGGATTGCATTATCAACTGCTTTTTATGCGGGGAAGGCTAGAGGGAAAACTAAAAATAAATAGATCAAGTGACAGAAAGGACTGTTTGAAAAGATAATAACTTTTCAAACAGTCCCTTTTTTAATTAAAGCATTTCTGAAGTTGTTTTTGCTTGCATGTGTAATTGTAGGTAGTCTGGGCCACCTGCTTTAGAGTCTGTGCCTGACATATTGAAGCC
>NZ_JBIWBA010000028.1:0-39011 GCF_044760715.1 Lysinibacillus sp. NPDC098008 | reverse complement strand
TCATTTTTCTCCGTTTCATATCTATTAAGAATAGTATACAGGAAAACGAAGAAAAAGAGTGTAAGTCTAAAAGTTAATCACCTTATATATAGATAATAGACAAGCAATAATTTTTTGATTTAATCATAATAAATTTCTCTTTTATATGTTACAATCACTTTATCTATATATTTACAAAAATGAAATTTTATATAAGGTATAATTTAGATTTATGGATAAAAATGAAGAAAGCCTACCTTGATATTTGAGGAGGAATTCATCTATAGTAATTGCTATCATATCTCCGCCAATAGCATATTTAATCATTGCTTTTAATCTGAAAAAATGAATACAAAAATAAGGAAAGATCGTTTTAGTTTGCTACTATTATGGCTGTAATTTGATCTTTAAGGTTTATACCAAGAAGTGCTATTGGAATTACATTTATCGTTATTTTATACGTAGCCTTTCTTTTTCTAACGATTTGGGTAATTTCTAAATCATTTAGAAAATAGCTTTAAAGAGGTTGTTTAATAATATGTAACCCTATTGAGGAGCGCTACTACTATAAGCTGCTGTTTCTTCTAAATTGGCTTTTCCATAGGAATATTTGTTTATTAAGATAGAAAAGCTATAAATATTTTTCAAGTAGCTTATATAAGGGTTTCTGTTCACAATAGAAGGATAATGCGATAAAGTTGATAATGCGAAATATTGATCAATAGGAGTTGAAAAAATGGTTGGACGCTATAAAGGGTTTTTAGCATTACTAACACTTGTCTTCCTTTTGGTAGGCTGTGGCACAACAGAAGATAAAAATAATGCGGATGATGCGGTGGATTATGCAACAAAGGTAAAGGAAAATCCGATTGTAACAATTACTATGAGCAATGATGAAAAAATTGTGATTGAACTAGAGCCTGCTACAGCACCGAATACTGTTGCAAATTTTATTTCTTTAGTGGAAAAGGGATTTTATGATGGGCTTATTTTTCATAGGGTAATTCCTGGCTTTATGATTCAGGGCGGTGATCCAGTAGGGAATGGTACGGGTGGTCCAGACTATTCGATTGATGGTGAGTTTTCAGCAAATGGTTTTGAAAATAATTTAAAGCATGAGCGTGGTGTTATTTCAATGGCTCGTTCACAGGACTTCAATTCTGCAGGCTCGCAATTTTTCATTATGGTAGAGCAGGAATCACAGCTCGATGGTCAGTATGCTGCTTTTGGGAAAGTGATTGAGGGCATGGAAACAGTTGATGCCATTGTTGCGGTTGAGCGAGATGGTGCGGATAAGCCATTAGAGGATCAGCAAATGAAAAAGGTAGAGGTTGATACAAAGGGCTTTGATTATCCAGCACCAAAAGTTCATAAATAATTAATTGCACAATAAGAGGCTAGGGCATAACTAAATTGCAGCTTCGAAAAGCCGAAGGATATTTTAGTAAATATCCTTCAATAAAAAGAGCAAACCGAACTATTAAGGAACACTGTACAATTGTTTCTTAAATAGTTCGGCTTTTTGATTGGCTAAAATACTTTTGTCCCAGCGTCTTATTTTTTAAGGTTTTATTGGCATGGAAATAAGCCATAAAAATCATCCTCTACAATTATTTGAATATCCTCACCAAGGCGGGTTAGTTGCTCTGCTTTGTGCTAATGCCTCGTCGTTTTTTGCCAAGAATAATGAAATCCGTTTTTGCTGTAACAGCTCCTTGCAATATTCCTCAATAGGCATTTACCTGTTTAGCAGCCTCTAAGCGGGTCATCGTGGAAAGAGCGCCTGTAAAGACAATATATTTATTGTAAAAAGGATGTTTGAACTACCCCCATCTAGTTATTGCAGCGGGCGTCTTCTGTCGGAAAACGATAAAATTTCCGGATGGGTCGGAAAGGAAAATAATATTTGAATTCGCCATATGAAAATATTGTACGGGAAATATGTATGGAAGTAGTTGAAATGATTAATAATTTGTAACAAAGCTTTTTATAAATTAATCTACAAAACTTTATATTTATGCTAAATTAAAAATAAAAGAGGTACATAAACGTGAATTCCCAATTGACTGCTGTTATTACTCTTAGCTGTATATCGGGTGTATTAAATTTGTATTTATGTTTGTATGTATTTCTCAAGCGCTATAACTATACAAAAATTGCTCAATTGTTTATTGGTTATACAGCTTTTATAGCATTGTATTGCTTTGCTAGTGCGTTTGGTATGACCGCCACAACATTAGAGGCAATAAAGTTTTGGACGGTTATTCAGTATATTGGAATAGCTATTTCAGCTCCACTAGGCTTATTGTTTATTATGCACTATGTAGGCTTTTATATTACAAAAATAAAAATAATAGCACTTCTTTTTATTCCCTTTATTAATTTAATAATGGTAGCTACAAATGATATCCACCATCTACATTATAGCGTATTCGAAATTGACCCTGTACTTGGGGCTCCTTATATTTATCAAGAGATTGGGATATGGTATATCATTCATGGTATATATACCTTTGCCTGTATGTTTGTAGCATTTCTATTGATCTTAACGTATTGGAAAGAAACAGTTAAAGCATACCGATGGCAATTAATTGCATTAATGTGTGGTCAGCTAATCTCAATGATGACAGGCTTTATCTATTTGATGGGCTTTACACCACAAGGAATTGACCCTGTTCCAATGGTTTTATGGGTTTCTTCGCTATTGTATTTATGGTCTATTCGCTCTTCTCGATTATTTAGAGTGATGCCAATTGCTAAAGATGCAATATTTCATAGTATGAACGATGGGGTTATAGTATTAGATCAATGCTATCGGCTAATTGAGTTTAATCGAGCATGTCAAAAAATGTTTCCTCAGCTATCAAAAATTATGTTTGGATTGGATTTTGAGCAAGTATGGTCTATTATATTTGGACAATCCACACCCTTTACATTGGAAACTACGGAATTTGAGCTGACTCATACTACTCGAACTTATCAAGTACGTATTACAACACTACAGCATGATAAAGGATTATTGTTAATTTTTACAGATATTACAGAGCTGAAAAATTTGCAAAAAATGCTAGAGCAGCAAGCTTATTATGATGAGCTAACGCAAATTTATAATCGTCGTGCATTTTTTCAGCAATGTAATCAAGCTTACCAAGAGGCGATGGAAACCGCAGCACCCTTTACAGTGATTTTAATTGATATTGATTATTTTAAAAAAGTAAATGATACGTATGGTCATGCCGTTGGCGATCAGGTGCTTGTACATGTTGTAAAGGTTTGTCAAAGACTAATCACAAAAGCAGCACTTTTTGCAAGGTATGGTGGTGAGGAATTTGTGCTTGCACTTAAGGGTGGTACGTTGGCAGAAGGAGAGGCTTTAGCACAGCAGCTTTGTCATAGTGTGGCCTCTCAGCCATTGCTAGTAGCTGAAGGTGTAATTACGACTACAATTAGCTGTGGTGTGGCGGAAGCCACAAATCGAGAGGAAACATTGTACCAGCTTTTAAATAAAGCAGATAAAGCCCTCTATTCAGCAAAACAAGCAGGACGCAATCAAGTATGTATATACCAAAAATAGAAGCTAAAATATACAAGGTCATTCATGTGATCCTGTATATTTTAGCTTTATTTATTACCAATTTGTATGGAAGATGCCTTCTTGGTCACGTCGTTCATAAGTGTGAGCACCAAAGTAATCACGTTGTGCCTGAAGTAAATTAGCATTAGATGTGCCAGTTCGGTAGCTATCGTAATAGGAAAGCGAAGCACTTAAACATGGTAAGGCAGTACCTGATAAAATGCCTTCAGAAACAATTTTTCTTAAGCCATGTTGATAATCCTTTGTTTTTTCTGCAAAGTATGGAGCAATCAATAAATTAGCAAGCGCAGGTTGATTTTCATAAGCCTCACTAATAACATTTAAAAACTCTGCACGGATAATACAGCCGCTACGGAAAATAAGCGCAATATCCTTTAATGGCAAGTTCCAGTTATAAAGCTCAGATGTCATTTTATATTGTGTAAACCCTTGTGCATAAGCACAAATTTTCCCCATATATAATGCTTGTCTTACAGATTCAATCCACATAGCTTTATCTGCGCCATGAAGATGGTTTTTGTTAGGGCCTGCTAAAATTGATTCCGCATGGACACGCTCGTCTTTTAACGCAGATACATAGCGAGCAAAGAGCGCCTCTGTAATAATGGATGTAGGAATACCGTTATCAATGGATTGCATGCTTGTCCATTTGCCAGTCCCCTTTTGACCAGCCTTATCGAGAATAACATCAATTAATGGTAAGCCTGTTATATCATCCTTTTTCCTTAAAATTTCAGCTGTAATTTCAATTAAGTAGCTTTTTAGCTCACCTTGATTCCATATTTCAAAAGTATCAGCAATTTCCTCAACTGATAAGCCTACATTTTCTCGCAAAAATGTATAGGCTTCTGCAATAAGCTGCATATCGGCATATTCAATCCCATTATGCACCATTTTCACAAAATGCCCTGCACCTTCGGGACCAATATATGTGCAGCAAGGTGTGCCATCGGCTTGTGCAGCAATTTTTGTTAAAATAGGAGCAGCTTTTTCATAAATATCCTTATCGCCACCAGGCATAATAGAAGGACCTGTTAACGCACCAACCTCTCCGCCTGAAATACCAATTCCTAAATATCCGATACCCTGTGCCTTTAGCTCACTATATCTACGCTCAGTATCTTTATAGTGAGAGTTCCCACCATCCATAATAATATCGCCTTTGTCAAGAAGAGGGACTAAAGATTGAATAACCGAATCAATCGCCTTGCCTGCTGTCACCATTAGAAATACTTTACGAGGTTTTTCTAATGATTGTACAAAGTCTTCTAACACATAATAAGGTGATAGTGCTTGACCTTCAACCTTTTCCAAAAGTTTATCTGTTAAATCCCTTGTATAATTATAGATCGATACATGTTCACCTTTATTGGCCATATTCAGAGCAAGATTACTACCCATAACGCCTAAACCAATAACGCCTATTGTATTTAACATTTTTTTCGCTCCTTTATTAGATGGTGATGATTGTTAGACAAATAAACTAAGTAATAAAATAAATCCTAAACCAGCTACAGATACAATTGTTTCGAGTAATGTCCATGTCGCAAAGGTTTCCTTCATGCTTAAGCCAAAATATTCTTTAAACATCCAGAAGCCTGCATCATTTACATGTGAGGCAATTAAGCTTCCCGCTCCTGTAGCAAGAACGACCAATGCAAGGTTAACATCGCTTTGACCTAGCATTGGAATAACAAGTCCTGCTGTTGTTAAAGCAGCAACTGTAGCAGACCCTAATGAAATACGTAAGATTGCTGCGATAATCCACGCAAGTAAAATAGGTGATAATGTAGTTCCATGGAATAGCTCAGCAACATAGTCACCAACGCCACCATTAATCAGCACTTGTTTGAAGGCGCCACCGCCACCAATAATTAAAAGCATCATCCCAATATGCAGGATAGCTGTTGTACAAGATTCCATTACTTCTTTAATTGGAATATTTCTTGCTATCCCCATTGTATAGACAGCTACTAATAGGGAAATTAACATAGCAGTACCAGCCTCACCAATAAAGCGAATGGCAGCTAATAGGGCATTATCATCAAAGCCAACTGTTTTTTGTAGCAATGTAATAATTGTTGCAATCGACATTAAAATAACAGGTAGTAGTGCAGTGAAAACACTAATACCAAAGCCAGGTGTTTCTTCTATTTTAAAAGTTTTTTGCTCACCTAAAGATTCAATATTCCCTTCCTTATTGAAGGATTCAGGCACTAGCTTTTTTGCCAATTTTGTAAAGAGCGGTCCAGCTAAAATAACGGTTGGGATGGCAATAATAAATCCGTAAAGCAATACTTCGCCAATATTCGCCCCAAATTCCCCAGCAATTACGGTAGGGCCGGGATGTGGCGGTAAAAATCCATGTGTAACAGATAATGCTGCTGTCATTGGAATACCGAGGTATAGAATGGAAACCTTTAATTCTCTTGAAATGGCAAAGACAATTGGAATTAATAATACAAGCCCTACTTCAAAGAACAGAGCGATACCGATAATAAATGATGCTGCTACAACTGCCCATTGGATATTCTTTTCCCCAAATTTATTGACAAGCGTCATGGCAATACGCTGTGCACCACCTGCATCAGCAATTAATCGACCTAGCATAGCACCTAGACCAAATATTAATGCCAAGTGACCAAGTGTTCCACCTAAGCCAGCTTCAATTGTTGGCACAATTTCTGTTAAAGGCATGCCAAGGGCTAAGGCTACACCAAATGATACAATGATTAACGAAATAAAAGTATTTAGCTTAAAGCCCATGATTAAAATTAGCAATGCAATAATTCCAATTCCGACAATAACTAATGGCATGTTATGTTCCTCCTTTGGAGCTTATTTATTTAAACTTCTTTGATAATTGGCAATAGCTGTATAGTCATCTGTTAATAGTCGTGATAGACGAATAAAAATAGGCAGTAGCTGTCTATATTCCTTTACAGCCTCTTCCTTTGGTGTATGTTTATACGTATCACCAATCATATCCGCAACGATGTCAAAGGAATCAATTTTTCCAGTAGCATATAAACCTAAGATACAAGCGCCTAAGCAGGAGCTTTCGTAGCTTTCAGGCACGACTACATCTGATTCAAAGATATCTGCCATCATTTGTCGCCAAATTTCAGAGCGAGAGAAGCCACCTGTTGCTTGAATACGAGTAACAGGGCTTTCCATACATTCAAGTAAAGCTAAATAAACTGTATATAAATTGTAAATAACCCCTTCAAGTGCAGCTCGAATCATATGCTCTTTTTTATGGGACATTGTTAAGCCAAAAAATGAACCGCGTACATCTGGATTCCATAAAGGTGCCCGTTCGCCTGATAAATATGGATGGAATAGTAATCCATCAGCACCAGGTCTGACACGTTCGGCAATTTTCGTTAATACTTCGTATGGATCAATGCCCAATCTTTTAGCTGTTTCAATTTCAGAAGAAGCAAATTCATCTCGAATCCAGCGGAAAATCATACCGCCATTGTTGACAGGTCCGCCAATAACCCAATGATTCTCTGTTAAGGCATAGCAGAAAATTCTACCTTTCACATCTGTTTTAGGCTTATCAATAATTGTACGAATCGCACCGCTTGTCCCAATTGTGACAGCGATTTCGCCTTCTTTAATGGCATTGACACCTAAATTCGACAGGACGCCATCACTTGCACCAATGATAAAAGGTGTTTGAGGGTTAATGCCAATTTGCTTTGCTAGCTTAGCATTGCAGTTAGTAAATTGCGTAGTTGTTGGCACAAGCGTTGATAATTGCTCCTTTGTAATGCCTGCAACTGTTAATGCTTCCTCATCCCAAGCTAATGTATGAAGATTCATCATGCCCATAGCTGAAGCTAATGAATAATCGACCACATATTGATCGAAAAGCTTTTTAAAAACATATTCTTTAATGCCAATGTATTTTTGCGTTTTACTAGCTATTTCAGGATGTTCATTGACAAGCCATGTAATTTTACTTAATGGTGACATTGGATGAATAGGTGTACCCGTTCTTTTATAAATTTCATGACCATTCCAGTCATCTTTGATTTTATGTGCCCAAGCTTCACTACGATTATCTGCCCATGTAATAACAGGCGTTAATGGCTGATCGTCTTCATCTATGGCAATAACATTATGCATAGCACTACTAAAGGAAATAAATAATAGCGGTTTATCCGAATGCTTTTTCGTAATATTGGCGATGGCTTGTAGTACAGCTTGGAAAATTTCATCTGGATTTTGCTCAGCTGTGGAAATATCAGGTGTATGAAGCGGATACCCGATATTCTCGTGTTGAATCACTTCGCCTTGTTCACTGAATAGTACGGCTTTTGTGCTTGTAGTACCAATATCGACACCTAACATATAGCTAGTCATCTTGTGCTTCAACTCCTTTGGATAGCATTTGTGATCTCCATAAATCTTCTACCTTCCCTTGGACATCGTCAAAATTTTCGTGTAGGGATTTAATCATAAGCTTTCTATCCTTTGATTTGATGGCATCAATGTATAATTCATGGTTTTTAATAATGCGATTAAAATCCTCATATTTTTCTTTAAAGCGCATACGCATTGATAGCAGAATAAAGCCTTCCATTACTGGCTTTAAGTTATTCCAAATCATTGTGATATAAGAGTGCCCAATGGAGCGAATAATGGCTTCATGGAACATAACATCCTGATAAGAAAACTCATCAGCGTCGTTATATTTTATGGCAACCTTCATCATTTCTAAAATTTTACTAAGTTCCGTGGCTAGGTTAGTTGTATCCATTTTAATAAGACGTTCAAACACAAATGTTTCAATCAATAAACGAACATCATAAATTTCTTCAATTTCCTTTTCTGATAAGCCTAGTACAACAGCGCCTGTTTTTTCTAAACGGATGATGTTTTCAGATGACAATGTTCTTAAGGCTTCACGAATAGGTGAGCGGCTTACCTCAAAATCAGCAGCCAATTTATTTTCAGAAAGAATGGTACCGCTTTCAATTATGCCTGCAATAATACGCATTCTCAGTTCGTAAGCTACACGATCACCAGTTGAAGCCTTAGAAAGCCATTTTTGTGGATATAAAAACTCCTTAGATTCGCTCATAATACCACCTTTTTTTATTTTAAGTATACTTGTATACAAGTATTATAGACGGAAAGAAAATAAGATTGCAAGAGTCTTAAAATTTATTTTCAAACTTATGGTAATCAAAATAAAGAGAAACTCAACAATATACTTACCCTAAATAGTGATTTTTTATGTCTAAAAAGGAGGAGAGAATAAAATTTTATGATTCATAAAATTTTATAGTGGTGGACAAACTTTAATATGAAAAGTTGATATGAGCTTTTCAAATAATCGATGGAGGATGGTTATGTCAAATATGAAGACAAATCGTAACAGTGCAAAAGTCAATGGGACGAGAAGTGCAAGCAAAAGCAACCGCCATCAGAAGCTTCAGCAGGAGGAGTTTGGCTCTGAATTTGAGCTTGATAGTGCTTTAGCACAAGTAAACAACTTTGCTGAAAGCCGAGGGAAAACAGGTACTCAACAGCCTGTAAGCGAGCGAACAGCATGGCACTAATTTATATTTGACAGCTATTCAGCACATTGAGAAGAAGGACTAAGGTTTATGCCTTAGTTCCTTTTTATAACCTGGGAAATAATGTGTTATGTTCCTCATGTTATATTTTTTGAATACTTTCTAGAGCATTTAACTTATTTAAGAAGGGAAGAGAAATAAATGGCTAAACACTCAGATACAAGCTGGAAGCAGGATCATCCAAGTACATTGTTTAGTAATTCTGTACAAAAAGCAGATCGTTTGTTAAAGCATGCAAAATCACATCCAGAGGAGATAGCGATAGAGCATGCCTTCAATCAAATTGAACATGCAGAAAATGCACGTTTCAACGCAGAGCAATATGGTGAACATTTGGATACAGTGCAACAAAATAAAGAATACCTAGCACAGATTAAGCAGCAGCTACATGAAATGAAGGAAAACATAACACGATAGTAAAAAGGAAAAAGACTTAAGCTCAAGTTGATGGGCTTAAGTCTTTTTAGTGCCACTATATAGCAGAAAATAAATAAGCATTACTATTTTGCCTAAATCTCATCTATACTTAATATGTTTACTATAAAGTTAGAGGAGTGGAATCTATTGAAATGGATTTCTAAAAATAAAAAAACATTTATATTTTTAATAATTGTTGTGGTCATTATTGCTGGTGTGCTTGATATTCTATATAAAGGGCTATTTTATCAGCTATTGATGAAGCTATTGTAAATATATTGGAAAGGGGCGTACTTGCTATATGTGAAGTGCGACTTTTTGTTTTGAGAATGGATAGTCTACAATATTGCTTCCAAACAATATTTTTATGTTATTATATAGATATAACAACATAAAGAGTTGGTTTATATGAAAATGTCAACTATTTTGATGCTGCTAATTTTATAACAGTGAAATTACCTATAAAATAATAGTAGTTTTTTTGCTTGAATTATGAATAGAAAGGCTCGAAAAAAACGGATAAATCTCATATAAATAGTTGATATTTTATTCTTGAATTAATTGTGATAAACTGCAATAAGGTAATAATTGATACAGAAATGGTGTGCTCGAAGGTTACTCCACGGCTTACTGTACTTCTAAGCAGGAGAGCTTACATCCTTTCTGCAAATCTTAATATATAAGGAAGGTAAAAATGAGTAACAGACAAATTAAATCAGATGTTATCTTAATTGGTGCCGGAATCATGAGTGCAACTTTGGGAACATTACTCAAAGAATTAGCACCAGATTGGAAAATTACAGTATTCGAAAAGCTAGAGAAGGCAGGAGAAGAAAGTTCTCACGAGTTGAACAATGCGGGAACTGGACATGCTGCACTATGTGAGCTGAACTATACTTCTGAGAAAAAAGACGGAACTATCGATATCAAAAAAGCAATTAACGTAAATGAGCAGTTCCAAGTTTCAAAGCAATTCTGGTCGTATCTTGTAAACAATCAGCTAATTGCTAATCCACAAGACTTCATTATGCCTTTACCACATATGAGCTTAGTACAAGGGAAAGAAAATGTTGAGTTTCTAAAAAAACGTTATGAAACAATGACGAAAAATCCATTATTTGAGGGAATGGAATTTTCTGATGATCCTACAACACTAAAAAAATGGATTCCATTGATTATGGAGAATCGTTCAGCAGATGAAGCTATTGCTGCAACAAAAATCGATGCGGGTACAGATGTTAACTTTGGTTCTTTAACACGTATGTTATTTGATCATTTAAAAACACAAGATGTCGATATTAACTACAATCATAGTGTTGAAAGCTTAAAACAAAATAGTGATGGTTCATGGGAAGTACATGTTCACGATTTAGATGGTTGTAAAATGGAATACCATACAGCGAAATTTGTTTTCCTTGGCGCTGGCGGAGGAAGCCTTGAATTACTACAAAAATCAGGTATTCCTGAAGGAAAACATATCGGTGGATTCCCTATTAGTGGTCTATTCTTAGCATGTAAAAATCAGGAAGTTGCTGAGCAACATCATGCAAAAGTATACGGAAAAGCAAAAGTTGGTGCGCCACCAATGTCTGTTCCACATCTTGATACACGTTATATTGATAATAAAAAATCATTATTATTTGGACCATTTGCAGGCTTCTCACCAAAGTTCTTAAAAACAGGTTCAAATATGGATTTATTCGCTTCTGTAAAGCCGCATAATATTACAACATTACTAGCAGCAGGCGTTAAAGAAATGGCTTTAACAAAATATTTAATCCAGCAGCTTATGCTATCAAAAGAGCAACGTATGGATGAATTACGTGAATTTATTCCAAATGCAAAAAGTGATGATTGGGATATTATTGTAGCTGGTCAACGTGTACAAGTTATTAAAGATACAGAAGCTGGCGGTAAAGGAACACTTCAATTCGGTACAGAAGTTGTAAGTGCTGCTGATGGCTCAATTGCAGCGTTACTAGGAGCTTCACCAGGTGCGTCTACGGCTGTACATGTTATGCTTGAGGTTATTAATAAATGCTTCCCACAACAAATGAAAGAATGGGAGCCAAAAATTAAAGAAATGATTCCATCTTACGGTTTATCTTTAGCAGAAAACCCAGAGCTTTTAAAAGAAGTTAATGAAACAACAGATAAAGCACTTCAGTTAAAATAAAGGTAACTTATGTAAGCGTTTCTAAATGGAGCCTTCAATCATCTCAAGATTGGGGGTTCCATTTTTATTTGGCGAAAATAGCATATATCATTATATATTAAAATATTTTGTAATATATACCGTCCATTTTTAAAAAATATACAACTCTTAATACAAAAGAGCAGGTACACAATAAATATACATAGCTTGCAATGGTGACCCGTAAGATAAATTGTCTTTTTTTCCAAAAAAGGAACAATCAAAACATAATCATTTTAAGAATGATAGAGGCTACATTGTAGTATAGCCTATAACTATTATTTAGAGAAAGTATTGTGCAGAGGCATTGATTTAAATCAAGAGAGTTATTTAATTGACTAAATTACTTGCAAGCAGTATGTTTTCTATACTATTTGTAAATGTAGGAAAGGGGTTATTTATTCAATGATTAAGCTACAAGATATTGGAACGTTTCATCAGCTACCAGAACTTGCAATGTATATCTATAAAGGTGATATTTCTGCTTTACAGCATGCACTGAATAATGGCTGGAATATTGAAGAGGCTATTTCATTAAGTAAGCACATATCATTAAGCCCATTAGACTTAGCATTAATTTCACAACAATTTGATGTAGTAAAATTATTAGTAGCGCATAATGTAAATTTAAATGTTGAAAAGAATCCCGCTTTCTTAAAGGCTGTTCGATATTGTAGGGAGAAGATAGTTCGTTATGTTGTTGAGCATGGGGCAAAGCTAGATGGAGATAATCAGGTCGGCTCTGGGGCTTATTCGCAAGCGTATTATGGCAATAAAAAAAATATCCCGCTTATTCACGAGCTTGGGCTTGATATTCGGCAGCACGGTGGAGCATTATTGCGTCAGGCTGTATCAAATTATGATATGAAAATAGTTTCATATTTACTTGATCATGGGGTAAATATTAATTATCAACGGCCAGATAGGGTCTATCCGTATGGCGCTACACCGTTAACCGTTGCTACACGTATGGGTAATTTGACTATGGTAAAATATTTGGTTGAGCGGGGTGCGGATATTACTTTAGTAGAGAAAGACGGGGAAAGAGCTTATACGATTGCAGTAAGTATGAAAAATAAAGAGTTGGCTGACTATTTGAAGGCATTAGAACCAACAGCACTTCATCATTTAGAAAATAAAAAGTATCAGCTGAAAAAGTATCAATTACCAGATGCACTAATTGATTTTTTAACAGGAGATCAATTGCGGCTTGAGCTTCCGTCAAATGATTATAATATTCATTATATCGATTTTTTTACACTAATAGATACAATTGAAATCAAGCTTGGTCGTCAAAAGCTACTGCGTCTTTCGGCAAATATTGATAACTATTCTGATATTCAAATAGTATGGAACCCAAAGGGACAAGTAGGGTGCTATGATATTGAGCATAAGGAATATGCAAATTTATGCAGCTTTCAAGAGTTCCTTACTGAGCCGGAAAAATATCTTATTCAATTTCTTGAAGGGGAAATTGAGAAATGTTGATGAAATTGAGGATAAAGCAGTGCTACCACTTATAAAATGTGTAATAATGCTAGCCAATAGTTTATATTTAATGGGTTTTTCCTATTTTATGACGGATGGGAGGGTTATATAAAATAGACTGGGATTTGTCTATTTAGGCCTCTCTCTTCCAATAGTTGCTATAAATTTATTATTTCCATATACGTATATTGCTCAAATAGTAGTGCTAGCTTTTTTATATTTCCATCTGGTTATAGGGAGTATCATATTAGCTACTTTACCAATTGGCAGTGTGTTTGCTGTTATTGGCTCAGTGAGGCTATTAGTAAAGGTTTTGTTATTCTTCTATTTACCAAATCTTATACTAGTAGTTGTGAATATAAAATTATTAAAAGTATAAGCTCCTTCGTTCAAAAAGGAGCTTCTTGACATGCTAGCTATAAGGCGAATAAGAGTCTACTACCTCAAATTTCAGTTGCCCATTGACTGTTTTATATTTTACGTCGATGACTTCACCTTTTTGGAATGAAGGGATGTGTACGATAGGAATGGCGGTCTTGATAATCGTATTTGTCATTTCTCCATTTGGTAGAGTAACAGTTAAATCTAGTACTACTTTCGGATGATTGCCAATCATGGCATTTGTATGTTCAATAGCGTTAACCACAGCTTTGGCAGGCGTACCCTCATCCAAGATTTCCTTTTGCTGTTGAAACACTTGCTTACTTGCGTTGATCTGTTTTACAACACTGGTAATAATGAATGCACCAGAAATAAGAGAACAAATGACGAGGATTATAATGATATAGGTCAATGTCACTCACCTCACTATTATTGTTTAAACAAAGTCAAAGGAATTGTATGTTTATTAGTCTAAATTAATAATATTGTGAAGTCCAACCATTTGATACCATTCTTATATATGATATATTTTCCTTTTATATACATAAAAATACATACTTAAAGGCCACCATAGTGTAACGAAAATAGGGTAAATTGCCCAAATAATAGTTGGCGAAGAAACGATATTTACAATAATAAAAAAGATACTAATTAATAATGTAGCTGTAACAGAGAAAGCTACAAAAGTTTTCCGTTGGGCATGATATAAAGCTAAAGGCCACCATAACACTAAAAATGCAGGATAAATAGCCCAAGGGTACTGAGGAGAAATAATTATATTTAATAAAGAATAATAGATAATCGTGGATATGCAGCCAATTAGCGCAACTTGTAATGTTTTAGCTTTTTCACCTAAGTACATAAGAATAGGCCACCAAATAATTGGGTAAATGGCATAAACAAACCATAAATGTTGAGGCGCATCTAAATAATTTTCTACAATAAGAAATGCAATTATCATCATACTACAAACGAGTGAATATTGTTTGTACATTTTTTTTACCATAAAAATTAATGTAATTGGCCATAGCAATAGTAATAAGCAAGGGTAAATAAACCACAACGTTTGAGGAGAAGTTATGTAATTGACAATGCCTAAAAAAATAATAGTCATTAAACTTCCTGCTAGTGAAAAGTTAATAAAGTTTTTCATAGTTATTCACTCCATTTCTTGCGTGACCATACGAAATACATTGATAGCGGCCACCAAAGGATTGCGAAAATTGGATAAATCGCCCAAATTGTATGTGGTGTGTAATAAAGATTTATAAAAATAAAAAATGCAATAATTAAAATACTGCCCCAAACAGAAAACTCTAAATTTAATTTTGCCATACTTTTTTTAGCAGGCTCTCTCACACCAAGCTCCTTTTTTAAATCCTCCATATCGCCAAATTCTACAATAGCTTTATTAATGGCATCCTCTTGCTCTTTTCCTTGCTCCATCAAATAAAATACTTTTTCCTCAAGGTTTTCAATGATTTCTTGTTTCACCATTTCGGTTTCATTGTTATGCGGAATATCCTTAAAAAGCTCATCAATATGGTTTTTTATTCTTTTCATTCTAAGTCCTCCATAAATAAGTCGATAATTTCTTTTACTTCCGACCACTCTTTTACTAATTCACTTAAATAGGCTTTACCTAGTGGAGTAATGCGATAATACTTTCTTTTGCCACCATGCGAAACATCTCCATAATAGGCTTCAATAATTTCTCTTTTTTCAAGACGTTGGAACACAGCATACAATGTCGCTTCTTTAATTTGAAAACGATTGTTTGTACGAAGACTTATTTCCTGAGAAATTTCATAGCCATAGCGATCCCTTTCCGAAATTAGTCGTAAAATAATCGCATCCAAATGTCCTCGGATAATATCACTTCGAACCATAAGTCACCTACTTTAGTTTATTGCTCTATCTGTCAGAGTAATATTAGCAAATATTACTCTATCTGTCAAAGTAATTTATTTTGTAGCAGTAACAGAAATCAACACACCTGTTTTATCGTTTTCCGACAGAAGACTCCCACTTCAAGGAGTGTTAGCGAGTAAGTGGGAGTCTTCTGTCGGCTAGGTATAAGCCTAAAAATTATCTCGTTTTTTGTGCTATGATAGAATCAGTCTTATCTAAAAGAAAGGCTGGTATTTCAATGAAATTAGATAGTAATAATCATTCAGTGTTCTTGATGTATTACCATCTTATATTAGTTGTTAAATACCGTAAAAAAGTCTTTGATAACGAAATATCTGACTATGCAAAAGATATGTTTGTCAAGTTAGGAAAGAAATACAATATATCATTAGTTGAATGGATGACCATATTCACGTTCTATTCAAATGATGAAAAAGGACTTTACACAAGTAAGAAAAAAATGATGGAAAGAAATGTTTTGGTCAAGAAGTTTTTGTCTATTAACTACGGGTGGTTCTCCCATCAACGTAGTTAAAAAGTATATCGAAAATCAAGGTCTAAAGTGAGGTGAAAAGCAATGTTGGTAAACAAGGCATACAAATTCCGTATCTATCCAAACAAAGAGCAAGAAATCTTCATCACAAAGGCGATTGGCTGTTCTCGTTTTGTGTTCAACCATTTTTTAGCAAAATGGAACGACATGTACAAAGAAACAGGCAAAGGATTATCTTACCATTTATTTTCTGCTGAATTAACGCAATTAAAAAAAGAATTCGTATGGTTGAAAGAAGTAGACAGCATTGCGCTTCAATCCGCCCTTAAAAACCTTGCGGATTCTTATGCAAGATTCTTCAAAAAACAGAACAAAGCACCACGTTTCAAGTCTAAAAAAGTAAAGTACAATCTTACACAACGAAATATACGAACGGCAATATAGCGATTGTAGGAAACAAAATCAAGTTGCCCAAACTTGGATTCGTCAAGTTTGCAAAAAGTCGTGAGGTTGAAGGGCGTATACTTAACGCGACAATCAGACGCAATTCAAGTGGTAAATACTTTGTATCCATTCTTGCTGAAACAGACGTGCAGCCAGTAGAAAAAACAGGTTCTTCTGTCGGTGTCGATGTAGGACTCAAAGATTTTGCGATTCTTTCTACAGGGCAACGATTCGGCAACCCTAAATGGTTTCGCACATTAGAAGAAAAGTTAGTAGAAGAACAGCGTATTCTGTCTAGGCGACAGGAAGTAGCATTCAAACGAAAATGTAAGCTAGATGAAGCGAAAAACTATCAAAAGCAAAACGTAAAGTAGCACGTATTCATGAAAAAATAGCGCATGCAAAAACAGACTATTTGCAAAAAATCTCAACTGAAATCATCAAAAACCACGATGTCATCGGTATCGAAGATTTGCAAGTGTCCAATATGCTAAAAAACCACAAGTTAGCGAAAGCAATCAGTGAAGCAGCATGGTCACAATTTAGAACGGTGCTTGAGTACAAAGCAAAATGGTACGGCAAACAAGTAGTGACTGTATCCAAAACATTTGCTTCAAGCCAATTGTGTTCATCTTGTGGTTACAAAAACAAAGACGTTAAGCATCTAAACCTTCGTGAATGGAATTGTCCTGCTTGTGAAATACATCATGACAGAGATATGAACGCAAGTATAAACCTAAAAAATGAAGCAATAAGGCTTCTAACCGTAGGGACTACGGGGATAGCCTAATCCATAACTAGCGGTTACGCTGGTGTTCTTAGGAATCTCCCACTTCAAGGAGCGTTAGCGAGTAAGTGGGGGTAGTTCAATTGATTGTATGTTAGTAATAAGAAGTAGAATGAAAAGGTAAAGGTAGGAAAACCAAATGTTGAATAGGCTAAAACTAGGAATACGCTCCAAAATTACATTAGGTTATATCGTTATAATTCTTTGTCTGCTTGCAGCCGTTATTATATTAAATCATCAAATTACCTCTTTGCAGGAGGAAAGAAATTATATTATTGAATATGATTCAAAGGTTCAAGCGCTTACGAATAATATCGAAAAATATGTATTAGATATGGAATCCAGTCAGCGAGCTTTTATTATTACAGGTGATCCAAGCTATCTTGAGCCTTATGATAATGCAGCAGAAAGTTGGAAATTGGATATTAATAATCTGTATTTACAAATAAAAGGTAGGCCAACTCAAAAGGAAAAATTACAAGAAATAGAAGAAACAATTGAACATTGGATTGAACATTCAGGTAATCCAACGATTCAATTTACAAAGGATAATGATACAGCAGCATTAAATGAATTTTTTAAAGTGGATAATGGGCGTCAGGATATTGAAAAAATGCGTAAGCTATTTGACTCCTTCCGTTCTACTGAAAATGTCTATACACAAACAAAAGCTCATCAATTAGATAAGCAAAATAGTCAGTTAACGGTCGGCTTATTTGGTATTTTAATAGCTATTTCTGCGATCTCTATTCTTATCGCAAGTGGAATTTCTCGCTCGATTGTGAAAACTATCGCAGAGGTCACGCAAACAATTCAAGAAATTGCCGCAACAAAGGGAAACTTCAAAAGACGTATTCATGTAAAGACGAATGATGAAGTGAAGAGTCTTGCAGATGCAACAAATATACTTTTAGAGTCCGTTGAAAAACGAGAATGGCTTCAAACAAATGTTGCAGATATTGTGAAGAAATATCAAGGTATTTCAGCACTTACAGGATTGGCTGAAACCTTTCTATCAGAGGTAGCACAAAAAACAGAGGCCGCTCTTGGTGCATTATATATCCGAGAGGAAGTGGAGGATCAAGTACAGTTTATGAAAAAAGCTGCTTTTGCTGATGGGGGGCATAGTGTTGGTATAAACAGCTTCAAACTGGGACAGGGATTAATTGGTCAATGTGCGTTAGAAAAAAAGATATTATTTTATGATACTATTCCGCAAGACTACCGTGTCATTCAAACAGGATTAGTAGAAGTAAAGCCTCAAAATATTTTGCTTGTCCCAATTATTTTTGAAAATGAAGCAATTGCTGTTGTTGAATTAGCTACAATGACGAGCTTTAATCATTTGCAGCAGGAATTAGTGAAGCAAGTTATCGAAACTTTTGGCTTAACGATTAATAGTGTTTTAGGACGCATGGAAATTGTTCGTTTATTAAATGAATCAAGAGCAATGACTGAGGAGTTACAGGTTCAATCAGAGGAGCTTCAAACACAATCTGAGGAATTACAAATGCAGACGGAAGAGCTCACAATGATTAATGAACAGCTTGAGGAACGAACAAAAGAAGCAGAATCCAAGTCAAGAGAGCTAGAAAAGGCGAAGACGGAATTAGAAAAAACTGCAGAACAGCTTATTGTAAATTCCAATTATAAATCTGAATTTTTAGCAAATATGTCGCATGAATTACGAACACCTTTAAACAGCATTTTGATTTTATCAGAAATGTTGGCAGAAAATAGTCAAAACAATTTAACAGATGAGGAAGCAGAATTTGCAAGAGTTATTCATTCTTCTGGTGAGGATTTGCTGGCATTAATCAATGATATATTAGATTTATCAAAGGTTGAGGCAGGTAAGCTTGATATTATTTTTAATGAGGTAAATATGAATGAGATACCTGCACAGATGGAGCATACATTTGCACCTGTTGCAATGAAGAAAAACCTAGCTTTCCATATTACAAAGGCAGATAATGTGGTGGATGTGTTCCATACAGATGAAAAACGATTCCATCAAATATTAAAAAATCTATTATCAAACGCGTTTAAATTTACCGAGAGTGGTTCTGTTACATTAGCGATTCAGCAGCTTACACAGCAACAGCTAACAAGCAATATGCAAGAGATTAGTAATGATTGGCTAGAAATTACTGTGTCTGATACGGGCATCGGTATTTCTAAAGATAAGCACCAGCTTATTTTTGAATCATTCCAGCAGGCTGATGGAGCCACTGTTCGGAAATATGGAGGCACGGGGCTTGGCTTATCGATTTGTAAGGAGTTTGCCAAATTACTTGGTGGCTGGATTACACTTCAAAGTGAAGAGGGACAGGGCAGTAGCTTTACAGTAACGCTTCCAAGCCTACCAAATGGAATCGAGGAGGAGCAGTGTCAGCAGCTTGCGATGAATGAGGTTGTAGCTACAGCAAAGCAGGCTGACATAATAGCGGAACAGCCATTAGCAAACGAAGAAATAGCCCAGCATGAGATAGAGGTTTTTCAAGGGAAAAATATTTTAATTGTGGATGATGATCATCGCAATATTTATGCACTGAAAACAACGCTTGAAAAAAGAGGCATGAATATTCTTATTGCAAAAGATGGGCTTGAGTGTATAGAAATGGTACAGACTAACCATCATATTGACTTGATTCTTATGGATATTATGATGCCAAATATGGATGGCTATGAAGCAATGTCGATTATTCGACAGCAAATGAAACAAACAGATTTGCCAATTATCGCCTTGACAGCAAAGGCAATGAAAAATGATCGTGATAAAGCATTAGAGGCTGGCGCATCCGATTATATTAGTAAGCCATTAAATTTAGAGCAATTACTATCGGTATTAAGAGTATGGCTAGTATCGAAGGGGAGTTTATAAGCATGGAGCAATTTCAGCCTTTAGAGCATGCAAAGAGCTTAAATAAGCAAACAAATTTAGAAATTGATTTGTTACTGGAGGCTATCTATCGTTTATCAGGCTTTGATTTTCGACAATATAATCGTTCATCCATTTCGCGAAGAATCCATAATAGGATGAGAATTAATAATATCCCAACGATTTCCCGTGTACAGGAGCAGGCTATTTATGATACAGCATTTTTAGAGCAGCTATTAAATGATTTTTCAATAAATGTAACGGAAATGTTTCGCAACCCTAGCTTTTTTAAAGCCTTTCGAGAGAAGGTTATTCCAGCCTTACGACAATATCCTGAAATCCGTATATGGCATGCTGGTTGTGCAACAGGTGAGGAAGTATACTCAATGGCTATTTTGCTGCAAGAAGAAGGGCTGATGGAAAGGGCAGTAATGTATGCAACGGATATGAATGAGCAGGTTTTAGAAAAGGCGAAGAAAGGTGCTTTCCCCATTCAGAAAATGCAGGCATATACAAAAAACTATATGCTTGCTGGGGGAACGCATGCTTTTTCTGAATACTATAAAACAGATTATCAATATGCCTATTTTCATCCAGCATTATTGAAAAATATTATTTTTGCTCAGCATAATTTAGTTACAGATCAATCATTTAATGAGTTTCATGTTATTTTATGTCGAAATGTATTAATTTATTTTTCACCACAGCTACAAAGCCATGTGCATCATTTATTTGCTGAAAGCCTAAGCGATAAAGGGTTTTTATGTTTAGGTGATAAAGAAGCATTGCCATTTGAAGGAGTTACTTCAAAGTATATAGAGCTTGCATCCAATGAAAGAATTTATCAAAAAATCCACTTTGCTAATAGGTAAGCAAAGTGGATTTTTCCAAAAGTACATGATTGGAATGAAAATCAATCCCCTGATTTGCAGCTATTTAAGAAGTAGCTTGAATCATTAATACACACATATCATCAGGCTGATTTTCTTGTTGTTCCTGTGGTAATAAATTATCAATTAAGCTTTGTGAATAATTCCATTTAGAGGATGCGAGCGCTTGCAAATGTTTTTCAGCCTCTATTTCACATGGTCCCATTGCTTCTAACACGCCATCTGTAAACAAGACAATTTGAATATCCTGCTCATATTGAATATATTGCTTTGTTACTTCAATTTCATCAAAAAAGCCAACTGCACAGCTACCTTGATTTAATGGAATACATGTTTTTTCATCAATCAGTGCATATCCAGCAGGATGACCAGCATTTATGTATTCGACTGTTTTTTGTTTTGTATCAATCACTAAATAAATAGCTGTGAAATAATAAAGCTGATGTTCCTTGCCATCTTGTAAAAGGGTCATATAACGATTTAAGTCCTTAATGACAAGCTCTGGGTCATTTAATTGTTTCACAGCCTCCCTTAATACCGAGGAAATAAACATACAAACAAGCGCTGCAGATATACCGTGTCCCATCATATCTAATAAAATAATAGCATACCGATGGTCATCTATTTTATGCCAATAATACATATCTCCTGCTAAATTAGAGCATGGCAAATATGAAACTTCTATACGAATATCCTTTTCATCTAATGGAGGACTAAGTAAGCTTCTTTGTACATGTGTAGCTAAATCTAATTCATAGGTGATCTTCTTTTCATGTTGTTTATGCCAATCTAGCTCTGTTTTTAAACGTAGAGCCACACGAATTCTAGCAAGCAGCTCCGTTTTGTTAATCGGTTTTGTAATATAATCTACACCACCAATATCCAGTGCTTCAGCAAGCTTGTTTTTATCCTCAAGTGCAGTCACAAATATAATGGGAATGTCTTTGAACTTTTCATGTTGCTTAATGCGTCTGCAGGCTTCAATTCCGTCTATTTCTGGCATCATAATATCTAATAAAATTAAATCTACTGTATTTTGTGCATCTAAATGTAAATAATCGAATAACTCATAAGCAGATGCCAAAGAAACACAGTTTGTATAGCCTGCGTTTTTTAATATTTTTTCAATGACAAATAAATTAACCTGATTGTCATCTACTAGAAGAATGGTCATAGTTATTTCCCCTTACTCTAATTGAATTGGCATGCATATCAATGACTATTAATTCTATTATTATACAAAACATTAGTGAGTAAAGGTATTTTGATGATCGAAAAGTATAGAGGAAATTAACTTTTTGCTTTTTTAAATCCTTGGAAAATATCAAATGCATTGGCTAAAACAGCAATAATGATACTAATCAGCAAAATTTTGTCTATCACAAAAGCAACCTTTGCTGAGGTAGTTTCTGTAATAACCGCAATATAAGGAAGAGCGGCACTATGCAGGATATCTGGATGAATAACTATTAGGATAAAAACAATAGTTGCGATACTTTGAAGCACTGCATGAATAATGGCAATTAGCATTGTCCATTGACCTAAACGCCATTTTAAAAATAGTAGGGCAAGGCTTACGATAATACAAAATAACACGCTTGGAGCGAATAAAAGCAAGGTGCCTTGATTAAAGACGGGCATGACAAATTTTAAGCTACCGTCCTCATTCGTTGTATAAATACCTAAAAGACGATTGGCATTCCAATAAACATAGGAAAAAATAGCGATACCTACAAGACTAAACATAGTATCACTGCGAGGAATGGCCTTTTCCTGAGAAATTGTTTTTATGCTTACTAAATCATCAGGTGTCCATTGCTTACTGTTTGTCATAAAAGGTAATGAAATTTTATCGTAGCCGAATCGATCTATCACAATAAAAATAATTGTAGCCCAAAGGAGTACATGAAATAGCACAGAAAAAATAGCGACAATCGTCATGGCAATTGCTGAAATGATTGTAGAAAGGAGTGCCTCTCCTCCTGAAGAAAGTATAACTCTATTTGTTATTTGCACAATGATTGTCATAACAATTGCCCATGGCAGAACGAATGTCAATGTTCTTATATACTGATCGTAAACATTTGAATGAATAACAAAACGGGGTGTATCGCGATAGCTTGCAGCAACCTCTACAGGGCTCCCAAGCCTTTTCAGTGCTCCCTTAAGGTCTGATTCTGAATACTCCTGTGGCAGCATATCTTTAATGGTAGCCTTTAGCTTGAGTTTTACTTCTTCACGTTTATCTTTATGCAGCCTTTTAGCTACCTCATCAATATAAATATCCATTAAATTCATTGATGGATTCCTCCTCAATCATTATGTTTCAAGCTTATTCTAGTGCAGTGGGATATAAAAATTAATATGAAATACTTATGAGCAATATGCAGCAAAGGGGAAAGAGCGAGGGTTAGAAAAGAGCAGGGTTTTTTAGCATTTATAACAACCATTGTAGCAGTATTTCAGGGGAAAATGGATGGGGCTTATTAACGATCTGTTGCTGAGTTAGGCTGGGTAGGGCTTGTTGCGGTTGATTTATTATATAAAAAAGAACGCATCCAACATTTCTATTTTTTAGCAAAAAACATTCACTTCATAGTCCTGTATCCTTTTTGGGTGGGTGAAAAGTAAAGTGAACGTAATTTTTGCTAAATAATTTGTTAGTATATGAAACCTCTCATGCTTTAAAGGAAAATGGCCATTTCATTTTAGGCGATGGCTAATGCTCTTTTTTTGTAAAAATTGATGAACGAAGCGGTCTTTCCAGTGGTGTAATATTAATAATAAAATAACTAATAATCAGTATAAGAATAATCAATGAGTAAATTAAAGTGTTTAGAGGGTGGGCGTGCTCAACAATAATTAATCGAATCATTGCTGTAATACCAATGTAAATAAAATAACGAAGCGGGAAATGGTAATTCTCTTTAAAATATTTAATAATCATTGTGATAAATTCAAAGTATAAAAAGAAAATAAGAATATTGGCAAGGAATAGCTTATAATCGCCACCTTCCTTAGAAAATAGTAATATTTTAAGAAACTCAATCAGCTCTTTAAATAGCAAAAAGGATAGAATGAGTGCTAATAGTACAAGGCACACATTCAAAAATAGCTGTAGCGATTTAGGAATCGCCTGTATAAGCTGTGAATAAGTTGAGCTTTTTTGCTGCATACAATTCCTCCAATTCATGTTAAAAATGATTAGTGCTAATCATATCATATGGCTGAATAGCATTGCATTATGATATGAATATAACAATTTATCGTAAAGCTTTATTTTATTTTTTGTAAAGTTTTGGTATATTTTTATGAAAGAAAGTTTTCAAAATAATTTACCAGTATGCTAAAATAGATGTGCATGAATATAAAATTTAAAAGGGGTTTTTAAAATGGCAAAAGCTGCAAAAACTGATGCGAAAATTACACCAGAACGTTTAGAAGAAGCATTAGATGTTCGTGACCGTCTGATTATTGAATTACTTGTACAAGTGCTTGATGAAAAACTAGTAATTGAGCGTCCTGTATTACGTGAGCGTCTAGGAAATCTTGTGGACCTTTCTAAGCATGATGCAGAGTTAAAGGAAACACTTCACGCAGTTATTAATAAACTGTAAGAACAATGAAGAAGGTTATACGCAAATTCATAAGTATTTCATAAGACATGATATAAACCACCTCTAAAATGGGTATGTAATAAATACATACAACATCATTTTAGAGGTGGTTTTTTAGGCTATCCCTGTGTCGCAAATGGAAGTATCTATCTGTTGTTGATAATTTAGATGTAATGACATGTGAGCAAAGGGGAGGATGATATTTAAGTGTTTAAATTAAAATCAATTTTAGTTAAGGTCAATGTTTTAGTTAGTGGTTTTTTGCAATATTAATTTCTTATTTTTTTGCAGAAGGGGCAATAGGTGACGCTAATGCTTTAACATTAGAATTCTTTTTAATCTTACCAATATGGGCTATTGGGACACTATTGATGTGGAGATTCATTGACAAAGAAAAGTTAGAAAATGCTTCTTATTTTAAAATTATAGTGAGTAACTTATTACTTTGGTTAACGATCCCCATTGGCTTTATGCTTGCACATCAATTTATATAATACAGTCTGAAACCTGCTATTATACAAGCAGGTTTTTGTCATTTAAAGCATTGAAAAATTTAAAATTGCCTGTATTCCTTACCAGTCGAGTCCTCATAGCTTAGTGCCTTTAATAACCAAGGTTGTTAGGCTGACCGTTTCATCAAATAGTTATCCTTTTTTATATTCCACAGGTTTCACATCTATTTGATCCACGATAAACTCATTCTTTGTATTATCAAATGCATATGTAATGATAAAATCAACTACATATGTTGGAGTTGCGGATATTGCCACTGATCCTATAAGGTTTAATTTTATCTTTTGATGTTCTAAAAAATAAATGGTTGTACCCCCGAAAGCAAGCTCATTCTGCTTTAACTTTAAATCTGGCTGTGGATCGAAACCTAAATCAGCAAAATCAAAGTCCAAATTATGCTCTGTTCCTTGCACCTTCGCTGTAATACCTAATGTATTAGCATCTTTTTTCACAACATTTGACTTTATATAGTTCTCAGTAATCTCCTTATAATCAGGAACCTTTATTTCATGTAAATCCTCATCCACAACATGAATATCAAATATATCTAGCTCGGTCCCTCTACCTGTATTAATGATAACAACAGCCTCTTCTCCACCATCTTCTGTTACATCTGTATAAAACACTTGAGGGTCTGTCCCCGTATTACCAGGGTTTTCCCAATTAAAATTCTTCACTTTTCCATTCACATCAAGCTTTATATCATTTGCTTCTTCATATAGTTTCACTTTTTTATCCTCAGAAGTCCCAATTAATTTTGCATCTTTTGTATCCTGTTGTGTTGCTGATACCTCATTAGAATCCTGCTTTTGTATATTATCTGAACCACATCCTGAAAGCATAACAGCACTTAACAATAATATCGCACCAAATTCCTTTTTCAATTTCAAATTGCCCCTTTCCAAATTTTAATACTATTGAATATATATTTTAATGGAAAACCCTTTAATTACTATATCCTAAAGAAGCTATTATTTTTTTAGCTTAAAGAAATAATAGCTTTTTAATTTTTTATTTATAGGTATTAAGATTAAATACAAGAAAAATAGGCTACTTAGCGATCCTAGGATTAAGGAAGCAAGTAGCCTAACTATATAGCTTTACATGACTAGGTTATTTTATATCATGTAAAGCGTTCTACTAGGTCATGCATGCGTTCTGCTTCTGTATGCAGCTCTGTTGAGGAGTGCATAATGGATGTTACGGCTGATTTTTGCTCATCAATAGAGGCATTGATTTGTTCAGTTGCAGCAGCAGATTGTGTAGCGACACTTGCTATTTCATTAATAGCATTAATGACTACTATACGATTTTCAGCCATTTCTCTCATTCCTTTATCGAGTGAAACAAGATGCTCTGTAATATCTGAAATGGAGTCTGCTAAAAATGTAAAGGCTCCCTTTACTTCAGTAATTGACATTCCTTGATCTTGAGAGAGCTGTAGCGTATGAATCATCTTTTCCTCTGAATTAGCAGCACCAACCTCTATGCGCTGTAATAAGTTTCGAACACGATTTGTAGCTTCATTTGTGTTCTCAGAGAGGTGGCGTACTTCCTCTGCAACGACTGCAAACCCTTTGCCATGCTCACCTGCACGTGCAGCTTCTATGCTTGCGTTTAATGCTAATAAATTTGTTTGCTCAGAAATAGATGTAATGGTTTGTACAACTTGATGAATTTCCTTCATTTGATTTGTTAAGTTTGAAAAGTTTGCCCGTAGCTCCTCAATTACTTGAGTAAATTCATTTGAATTTTGGAGTAGGATATCTACCTTTTGTCTTCCATTTTCTTGTGATTGATTGATAACATTCATATTTTTAGTAATTTCGCTATATTTATCAGTAGCATGTGAGATAAGCTCTGAAAGTGTTTCAACTTTACTAATTGCCATCTCAGCTTCCTCTGCTTGTACAACAGCTCCTTTAGAAATATCGTTGATGGCTTGATGGATTTCTTCAGCAGAGGCTGTTGTTTCCTCAGTAATAGCGCTCAGCATCTCTGAGGACACTCTCATTTGGGATGCACTATCTTTTGTGTTGTTAACCATTTCATGTAGGCTATGCTTCATATTATTAACGTTATTAGCAAGTATTCCTAGCTCGTCTGCCGTTGTAACAGGGATGTCCTCACCTGTAAGCTTACCTTTTGCAATATCCGATGTTGTAACCATAATTTTACGTATATAGGCTGTCATGCGGCCTGAGAAGAACCAAAAGAGAGCCATACCAAGTATTGTGGCAAGAAATGTCATACCAAGTGTGTAATATAAAATTTTTTGAGTGCCAGCATTAAAGTCCATTTCATACGTACCAGCTGCAATAATCCAGCCCCAATGCTCATCCATCGCCACATAGGTAATTTTAGGCGCTACTACTTCAGGGTTAGAGGGGAGGGCCCAGTCATAACGGACATAACCTCCACCAGCCCCTGCCGCATCAATCATTTCCTGTACAAAATAACGTCCATCCTCTGTTTGTAAGTCAATAATATTTTGCCCATCTAAAGATGGATGCGCTTCTACCATACCATTATCTTGAAAAACATAGAAATAGAAGTTGTCACCATATTTTATGGGATTATCAATGGAGCGTTTGTTATCCTCAATTTTTTGCCCGACAATTTGTGTTCGTGCGGCTTCCTGAGCCTCTTCTAATGTTAATGTTCCATTTTGAACTTGAGTATCTAGCTGTTCAATTAATTCAAGCATACCGAGTGTACCGTTTTTAAGACTTTGTCGACCTATTTCATCTATTTCGCCTTTGGAAACAACATAATTAACGATGCCAACTAATACAGTAGCTATTAAAATAACGATAATTGCAAGACTAACAAGCTTAATACGCACTGATTTAATCATAGATAAAACCTCCGTTTCCCTATACTACATACAATATAGTTCTATTATAATATATACTTTTCTAATAAAATAGAAAATTCAGATAATATAATAAGGTATTTTAGTATGCATTATAATGACAGTGGGTATAAAATTTTCAGAGGAACAAAAAACCCAACTAAGAGTAGTAGCTCTTAATTGGGTCTGTGTTTTATTAGTACACCTTATCTCCGTTGAAGATAGAGTTTTTCACAATAACATAATCAACATTTCGAATAGATTCCAGCTTTGTCCCACCTGCATAGGAAATAGATGATTGTAGGTCTTGCTGCATTTCGATTAATGTATCTTGAATACTTCCTTTATGCTCTACATACATTTTTTTGCCCTCAACATTTTTACGCTCGCCTTTTTGGAATTCAGAGGCAGAGCCGAAGTATTCCTTGACAACTTTACCATCGATTTCAATTGTTTCACCAGGTGATTCTTCATGACCTGCAAATAAAGAACCAATCATAACCATTGATGCGCCAAAACGTACAGATTTCGCGATATCTCCATGTGTGCGAATACCACCATCAGCAATAATTGGCTTTGTAGCAGCCTTTGCACACCAGCGTAGAGCAGCAAGCTGCCAGCCACCTGTACCAAAGCCTGTTTTAATTTTTGTAATACATACTTTACCTGGTCCAATACCAACCTTCGTAGCGTCTGCACCAGCATTTTCAAGCTCACGTACTGCTTCTGGTGTACCAACATTACCAGCAATAACAAAGCTGTTTGGCAAGTGCTTTTTAATATGCTGAATCATACGAATAACAGCATTTGAATGACCATGTGCAATATCAATTGTAATAAATTCAGGTACTAAATTTGCATCCGCTAATTCCTCAATAAATGTATATTCTTCCTCTTTTACACCAACACTAATTGATGCGATAAAGCCACGACTTTGCATATCTTGAATAAAGCCTATACGTGTTTCCGGCTGGAAGCGATGCATAATATAAAAGTAACCGTTTTCAGCTAACATTTTAGCAAGGTTTTCATCAATAATTGTTTGCATATTTGCAGGTACTACAGGAAGCTTGAACGTATGCCCTCCTAAAGTAACAGAAGTATCACATTCTGAACGGCTTTCTACGATACATTTTGCGGGAATTAGTTGAATATCCTCATAGTCAAATACATTATCCATTATATACACTCCTAAAATACGAATATTTTTTTTGAATTTATTTAAATTGTTCGCCATTTGGTAATTTACATGATTTTTGAGTAAATGTCAAAGCATTTGTGCAAATAAATAAAATTTTTACAGTAGAAACTAAAAAGCAAGAATATTTTCACTTATAATTTGTGTTATAAGTTATCATCCATGTACAATAAAGATGTTTTAAAATAGCGCAAGGGAGTGTTGGAAATGGCAGTAGATGTTTATTTAATTTTTAATGGTAATTGTCGTGAGGCTGTAGCATTTTATGAAGATGTTTTTCAGACAGAGAAGGCTGAAATGATGACATTTGGCGATTCGCCTCAAAATCCTGATTATCCATTACCTGAGGAAGCAAAAGACCTTGTGATGCATACAAGACTTTCCATTTTCGGTAGTAGGGTAATGTTCTCAGATACATTTCCAGGCTCACCTTTTACAGCAGGGAACAATATTACATTAGCAATTGTTTCCGATGATGAGGAACAGCTGCGACAAGCATTTGATAAACTAAAAGATGGTGGCAAAGTTAAGATGGAGCTTCAAGAAACATTTTGGAGTAAGTGCTATGGCTCATTAACAGATAAATTCGGTATTGAATGGCAATTTGGTCATGAAGTAAATGCATAAAGTGAACCTTCAATCAGTGGGGGTCTTACAGCCTGTACTTGCTGCTTGATGCCTTGCTTTCGTGCAGAAAAGATTTGTCGCTTCGCTTTCGGTACACCCAAAATTATTAATACAGGATAAAATGTGTACAAAAAGGCTGTAGAGAATATTTACGTTCTCTACAGCCTTACTTATTTAATAGTGGAAACGGTCTACGTAGCCTTGTAATTCATCAGCCATGTCGAGTAATGTCTTGGCAGAGGAGGCAATTTCCTGCATGGAAGATAGTGTTTCATCGGTTGATGCAGCTACTTCCTCAGAGGCAGCAGCATTTAGCTTCGCATGGTCAGATAGTTCAATAGCTGTTGCCGAAACTTCCTCAACAACCGCTGATATTTCTTGAGCTGAAGCCGATATATCTTCCATTTTCGGAGCCATCTCTCGCAAGCTGTCGATAATACTTGCAAACTTTTCCTTTGTATCTTCAGATAATTGTAAGCCTTCTTGTACATCAGCCGAAGCCTTTGTCATTGTTTGCACAGATTTTGCTGTATCTTGCTGAATTCCTGAAATCAGCATCGAAATTTGCTCTGCGGATTGGTGGGATTGCTCAGCTAATTTACGTACTTCATCTGCAACAACAGCAAAGCCCTTACCATGCTCGCCAGCACGTGCCGCTTCAATAGCCGCATTTAAAGCAAGAAGATTTGTCTGGTCTGAAATAGCACTAATAATTTCAATAATGGAGCCTATTTCTTTTGTACGATCAAATAGTGATTTAATCATTGTATCTGATTGTGCCACAGAGTCATGAATAGATACCATTTGATTAACGGTTTGCTCAACAGATTGTCCACCTTCTTCTGCTAGCTGAATAGCTTGACTAGATAGGTCTGACACTTGTAGGGCACTATCAGCAACCTCTACAACACCTTTAGCAATCTCCTCGACTGAAATAGCGTTTTGATCAATTCCTGTTGTTTGTTTCTCAGTGCTAACGGCTACCTGTCTCATAGCCTCTGTGACTTGTTCGGATGTAGCAATATTTTGCTCAGCATTTGCTGAAAGCCCCTGTGCAGCAGTTTGGACATGCTGTGAGCTTTGGTCAACATTGCGAATAAGTTTTTTTAAGTTAACCTTCATGGCAACAAATGCCTCGCCAAGCTGTCCAATTTCGTCCTTTGTATGAATATCAATAAACTCTGTTAAATCGCCCTCACTAATTTTTAATGCACTTTGTTGTAAGCTCTTAATTGGATGAACAATTGATTTAATCATATAGAGCATAAAGATAATACCTGCAATAATGGAAATTGTAATAATAATTAAGTTAATACGCAGTGTGGAGATTGCTGCATTTGTAGCCTCCACCGTATACATTGTACCAATAATTTTCCAACCTGTAAGTTCATTTGTAGCAAATTGTAAATGGCGATCGCTTTCAACAACAGTTCCTGCATCTTTTTCAAAAATTTTATCAATATAGCTTTCTGTAGCTTCAGAGCCACTCTCTTTATCCTTTTGGACAATATAATGCTTATTGCTATCGATAATAGAGGCAAAGCCTGTTTTACCAATACGTGTTTCATCCGTTATAGCACTTAAAACAGAAATATTTAAGTCCAAGGCGATAACTCCTGATTCATCAGGAAGTGTCTGCATAACTGTAACAACTATATTATTTGTAGATTTCGATATATATGGAGATGTAATGGAAGTCTGTCCTTTATGATCAAAAGCTTCAGTATACCAAGAGCGAACACGAGGATCATAATCGCTTGCATAGTCATGAACAGGCTCATCAATAATTCGACCATCAGCCGTACCTATATATAGTAGCTCTACTTCTGGATGGGTATTAATATATTCTTGAAAAAGACCTTTTAATTCAGCTCTTTTATCATCTTGCAAATAAGACCCATCTATTTTGCTAGCAAAATACTCAATATCGTGTACTTTTGGAGCAATCATACTTATAATATTTGTATTTAACATACGAACACTGTCAGTTGCACTTGCCTGCTGTTCAGCTAAAATTTGATCTTTGGTACTTTGAAAGGAGATTGTACCAATTAAAATTGTCGGAACAAGCAGTATTACCAAGAAGGCAAAGATAAGCTTCTTTCTTAAACTGATTTGTTTCATAATATGTAGCCCTCCCATAATATTTATGTATTGATTGAACGACTAAAGCGACAACAGCAGGCTGTATGTACTGAAAAATAACTAATTTTTAGTAGTTCAAAGGTTTTAATCTGATTCTAAGAGTAAAATGACTATTAATCAATATAATTTTTCGAAAAATCTGGAAATAAAATTTGCGTTACTCTACTTTTAACAGCATAAAACAATATAAACTGTTAGTGAAAACATGATGATAGATATTCTTATATAATAAATAGGGGAATCGTAAATAAAAGGGAAATAATCGTTTTGGAATGTGCCTATTATAAGTATAAATAAAAAGCTCGAACAATGACGAAGCGCAGATAAACAATGCGTTCGGTCACCTTCTGAACAGAGGTAAAAAGCATTTATCCCCTACCTGCAGGGGAAGGGGACGAATGCTGAACTAAGATAAAAATTTCGTGATCGTTCGAGCTTGTTGTTGAATTTCTGTAGCCTTTAATATTTAAAACGATTTACATACTCCTGTAATTCATCAGCCATATCGAGTAGTGCTTTTGATGATAGCGCCATATCTTGTATGGAGGATAATGTTTGCTCTGATGAGGCGGCTATTTCCTCCGTCGCAGCAGCATTTAACTTCGCATGGTCGGATAGCTCAATCGCTGTTGCGGAAACTTCCTCTACAACTGCGGATATTTCTTGAGTTGAAGCAGATATATCCTCCATTTTAGGTGCGATATTGCGAAGGCTTTCAATAATGTTGTTAAACTTTTGTCTTGTATCCTTTGTTAATTGTAAGCCGTCTTGAACATTTTCTGATGCCATAACCATTGTTTGGACAGATTTTGCTGTATCCTGTTGAATTCCCGAAATCAACATTGAAATTTGCTCTGCGGATTGCTGGGATTGCTCGGCTAATTTGCGTACTTCGTCTGCTACAACAGCAAAGCCTTTGCCATGCTCGCCAGCACGTGCCGCCTCGATAGCTGCATTTAAAGCAAGAAGGTTTGTTTGTTCTGAAATAGCGCTAATCATTTCTAAAATAGAGCCAATTTCCTTTGTACGATCATAGAGTGATTTAATCATTGTGTCTGATTGTGTCACAGAGTCATGGATGGATGCCATTTGTTTAGCGGTTTGTTCGACTGCCTGTCCACCTTGTTCGGCTAATTGGATAGCGTGGCTAGATAGGTCTGAAACTTGCATAGCATTATCAGCAACCTCTACAACCCCTTTGGCAACTTCCTCAATAGAGGTAGCATTTTGCTCAATACTAACTGTCTGTTTTTCTGTACTACTAGCCATTTGCTGTGTTGCCGTAGTAATTTGTTCTGTAGCCGCAATATTTTGCTCTGCATTAGCAGATAAATTTTGTGCTGAGGTTTGAACATGCTGAGAGCTTTGTGTCACATTACGAATTAGCTTTTTCAGGCTAACCTTCATTGAAATAAAGGCCTCGCCAAGCTGCCCGATTTCATCGTTAGAATGGATATCAATAAACGCTGTTAAATCTCCCTCGCTAATTATTAAAGCATTTTGCTTTAATTGATTAATTGGCTTCACAATTGATTTAATCATATAGAGCATAAAGAACAGACCAATAATTATCGAAATACCGATAATTATTAAGTTAATTGTAAATGCTGAAGCAGCCGCTTTCGAAGCTTCATTCGTAAACATTGTTCCGATAATTTTCCAGTCAGTAAGTTCATTTGTTACAAACAGTAAATGACGATCTTTTTCATAAATAGTCCCATTTTCTTGTGCGTAAACTTTTTTGATATAATTTTCTGTTGCCTCTGTACCACTTTCTTTATTCGGCTGAGCAATATAGAGCTGATTGTGATCCAAAAGTGAAGCAAAGCCTGTTTGCCCAATGCTTATATCATTTGTAATGCTATTAAGCATCGATATATTTAGGTCTAGCCCTATCACTCCTGAGCCATCTGGTAAGGCTTGGGTAATTGTAATAACAATATCACCTGTAGATTCCGTAATATATGGAGCTGTAATGGAGACCTTGCCATTGCTATCTAATGCTTGCTTATACCAAGGTCTTGTACGAGGGTCAAAATCATCAGGATACTCTTGAGCAGGTTCGTCTACTAATTTACCATCAGCAAATCCAATATAAACAAGCTCTACTTCTGAATGCATATTGACGTATTCTTGCAATAGTGATTGAAGTTCGGAGATTTTATCCTCTTGTGAATAAGATTGATTAAACTTTTGCGCGAAATATTGAACATCTTGTAGCTTTGGCTCAATGGTATTTGTAATGTTTGTATCCAGCATACGGACACTTTCGCTTGCACTTGCTTGTTGTTCTTCTAGTATCTTCTTTTCAGTGCTTTGATATGAAACTGTTCCAATAAGCAGTGTTGGAACAAGAAGTATCGCTAAAAACGAAAAAATAAGCTTTTTTCTTAAACTAAATTGTTTCATCTGTCGTATCCTCACAATATTATTTTTGTTGTATAATTTTCCGTAGAAAGGAAAGCATAGACAATATGCTTATTTTATCAAAAATAAAATAAATGTTAAGTATTTTATATTAATTATTTACTAGTAATGTTTATTGCTAATCGAAGGTTCGATATACCTATTATAAACGTAAGCAAGTTGCTGTTCTTTATAGTAAGGAGTAGTTGATTGAGGTATACTAATGCTCAAAAGAGGAGGGATGCTGTTATGATTCATCAAATTGGACAGGTAATGCTATATGTCAATAACCAAGATGAAGCAGTTAAGTTTTGGACAGAAAAAGTGGGGTTTGTTGTTGTTGCAGAGCAAGAGGAGACAGGGATGCGTTGGATTGAAATTGCACCAACAAAGGAAGCACAAACATCCTTTGTCTTACACAATAAAGAGCTTATTGCCAAAATGCAGCCAGAGCTAAATTTAGGTACACCTTCTATTATGTTTTACGCTGATCAAATTGAAGAGATGTATCAGGATTTTCAGCAGAAGGGGATTAAAGTGGGCGATTTAGTGATGATGCCAATGGGAAGAGTTTTTAACTTTGCTGATCCTGAAAATAACTACTTTGCCTTGGTTGAAAAATAACAATTTCGTAGAATCTGCTCGACCTTTATCAAAAAAGGTGAGCAGATTTTGTCTTTTATGATAAATCCTCTCCGAATATCCCAACGGTTTGGCGCTCTATAATAAACTCATGACCGTTCCATGCTAAAATATTTTCTACATAGCCTAGTCCATCTGCATGGTATCTACCTGCAATGGCTTGGTATGCTAAAATTTCATACACACCATCTCGATTATAATCTACAGGATATAGCCCGCTAATAGGGTCTACCCAGCCCTCAATAGGCTGTTTTAATGTACCATCTGGATTATAAATTTCCGCTAAATAGTCGGCTCCTTTATATTGTAAATCAATCGTGTATTTTTTAGCAGGACTCCTGCTTTGCACAACAGCCTTGTAGTTGTCTACATAATTAACAGTATATTGAAGCCTATTACTAAAAGACTCTGCATCAAAAATAGAGCGTACTTGGTTACTTACAAAAGAAAATATTTCTCCATTGATAATACCACCGCTACCCCCTGTATCAGAAATAGCCATAATATCCTCAATATGATTGTCTGTAAAATCGCCTAAAAAAATAGTTGGATTGTAGCCCATGCTTTGTTTTAATGGAAGTTGTTCCATCTGCTGTGTTTGCCCATAGAAAATAGCTAATGTCAGGTTGTGCCATAAGGGGCTATCAGGCTGTTTTGTGCCCATTAAAAAAATAGTTTCAAAAAAGCCATCGCCATTAATATCTCCAAATTTTGTTTGAATCACCTGTGGAGTTGAATAAGCAGCGCTATTCATATGTTGTGATGAATGTATAGAATTAGTCATATATCCACCTCTTTCCTTAGTGCTAGCATATGTTGAAAATAAAGCTACGTGCATAAAATTCTAATTCTTATTAAGCTAATCAAAAAACTTGAAATTAACCCATTGACATTTTTTAAGGTGAAACGTATTATAAGTTTCAACGAATCAGAAAATTCAGTACCGATTAAACATAAATACGATAAAAAATTTTTTTACGCTTAATTCATAGTAAGTTTATAAGTTTTATATTGATTTGGTGTAATATTCATGAAGTCATAATTGATATATGGGAAAGAAGGAGATTTAGTTTGAAAAATTTATTTATAAAAACAGAGCGACAACAATTTTTGTTAGAGCAGTTGGCAGCTATTGCAGAGCCAATTAAGGCGGAAGCTGCTGAGGTAGATGAGCAAGCTCGTTTCCCATTTGAAGCACATCGATTACTTTTACAAATTGGCTACCCACAGTTCACTTTACCGAAGGAATATGGAGGAGAGGGGTTATCGGTCTACGAGATGGTGCTTGTGCAAGAAACGCTAGCAAGCTATGACGAGAATGCCTCACTATCACTTGGCTGGACGCTAGGGGTTGTTGGTGAAATATATGAGCAAAAGCTATGGGCAGAGGAGCTATTAACAGCATTCGCTCAAGAAATCAAGAAGGGGGCAATTATCAATAGAGCTGTTAGCGAAGCGGCAACTGGAAGCCCAACACGTGGGGGACGACCAGGAACAAATGCAGTTTCTACAAAGGCTGGCTGGCTGTTGAATGGTCGCAAAATCTTTACAACAGCATCCCCAGTGCTTGATTATTTCCTTACATCTGCTTGGATTGAAGAACAACAGCAAATCGGGTTTTTCCTTATCCATAAAGATGCACAAGGATTATCGATTGAAGAAAATTGGAAAATGTCTGCCATGCGTGGCACAAGTAGCCATGATCTTGTATTACAGGATGTTGTTGTCGCAAAAGAGTTTTTAGTAGAATTACCAAATCATCCTAGTGGCGGCAAAATAAATGGTTGGTTACTACATATTCCTGCAACATATTTAGGGATTGCACAAGCAGCTCGTGACTATGCGCTTCATTTTGCAAACCATTACCAGCCAAATAGCTTAAATGCACCAATTGGTACATTACCAAATGTACAGCAGCTTTTGGGAGATATTGAATTAAAGCTAGATCAGGCTCGATTTGTGCTATATGGAGTAGCAGAGGCTTATGATGACCCAGCAAGACGTGACAAATTAACAAATGAAATGGCAGTTGCTAAACATACCGTTACAAATATAGCGATTGATATTGTTGATAAGGCAATGCGTGTTGTTGGAGCAAAAAGCTTACAGCTAGCAAATCCATTACAGCGCTATTATCGCAATGTGCGGGCTGGGCTTCATAATCCACCGATGGATGATATGACGATTATCAAATTAGCAACGTCTGCGCTTGAGCAGCAAAAATTAAAATATGCCGAGAGTAAGGGGAAATAAGATATGTTAAAACAAAAAAATAAGATTTTTCAATTTGCAGCAATTGGATTGGCTTCTATTGCACTTTTAGCAGGCTGTAATTCAGGAGAAGCATCTGATGATAAAGGTTCAGGTGATGGTGATAAGGTTCGCACAGTTAAGGTGGCATTTGATCAGGCAACAAAGCCAATTAGCTATATTGACGATAATGGCAATCCAACAGGCTATGATGTAGAGGTAATGAAGCTTGTGGATGAATTACTACCTGAGTATGAGTTTGAATATGTTGGGACAACAAGCGATGATTTATTAATCGGGGTAGAGCAAGGTAAATATCAGGTAGGTGTCAAAAATGCATTCTTTACAGAGGAGCGTAAAGAGAAATTTATTTTCCCACAAGAATTTATAGGACTAAGTAGTGCAGGTCTTGTGTTGCGTAAAGAGGATGAAGATGTGAAAACACTAGAGGACTTTGCGACGAAGGGTTATTCGCTAGCTCCGATTGCCGCTAATAATGCACAGTATACAATTATTGATGAGTACAATACAGCGAATCCAGATAATGAAGTAAAGCTAGAGGCTGGTGATGCATTTACAGTCGATGTTGTGCAATGGGTAAATGAGGGGCGTGTTGATGGTGGTGTTATGATTGAAGGTCCATTTAAACAACAGGTTCTTGCAGAAGATGGACCTTACCATAACTTAAAGGATGACGTTGTTTATAATGAATTTGCGGTTATTAAAACATGGCCACTGTTTAATAAAAAGGAGCAAGAATTTGCTGATGCCTACGATAAAGCTATTGCCCAAATTAAAGAGCAAAAGAAAACAAATGACATCAGCACAGAATTTTATGGTCGTGATTTATTTGAAGTATTAGAAAATGTTAATCGTTAGTTGTTGAATATAAAAATTTTAAGAGGCTGCTGGGTCAGTTATAGCTCAGCAGTCTTTATTCATAAAAGTAAAAGTTGGTGAGGGAATGGATAAATATTTTGACGCATCCTATATTTGGAACTCAATTCCAATGTTATTACCGTTTTTAAAGATTACATTTTTAGTAGCAGGGTCTGCAATTATTTTAGGTGTAATATTTGGCATATTATTAGCTGCTGCTAAGCTATCTTCTATTAAGCTACTACAGAAATTAGCCAATTTATATACAACAATTATGCGCTGTACACCATCCATTGTTTTATTATTTTTAGTTTATTATGGTGTTCCTGCATTGGCGGAAAATTTTGGACTAAATCTTCACTCCATTGAAACAGCTATTTTTGTTGTTATCACATTTACATTGCAGTTTGCTGCGATTATGTCAGAGGTGATTCGTTCGGCTTATTTAGCCATTCCAAAGGGACAGTTTGAGGCGGCTGTTAGTGTAGGATTGACACCATTCCAAGCATATCGACGAATTATTTTTCCACAGGCACTTGTTATTGCATTGCCGAACTTTGGCAATGGCATGATTGCTTTATTACAGGAGGGTGCTTTAGCCTATACAATCGGTTTAATTGATATTGTTGGTAAGGCAAATTTAATTATTGCAAGTAATATTAATGCCCATGCATTAGAGGTTTATATTGCTTTAGCAATTGTTTATTGGGTGCTATCCATTATTATTGAAACCCTAATTATTCACACCCAAATACAAAATCCCACAGGAAAGGCGATTTATCGCCTTTCCTGTGGGATTCTCTTTTTCACTAAAAAAATGAAAAAA
>NZ_JBIWBA010000027.1:0-42735 GCF_044760715.1 Lysinibacillus sp. NPDC098008 | reverse complement strand
CTGTCCAAGGCTTTATCCAAATGATTAATCAAACACCTGAAAATACGGTGAATAGGCTGTGCTTGAAACTCTAATTTTCTTTCACCGTATATATAGCAGAGAAGCTACATCATGCTCTAGGTCTTGCATTTTTAAACGAAGCATTTGGACATCGATTTCTTCATATGGTGTGATATTTAATTCATGTTGAATTTCGACAAGTGAAAGCCCTTGTTGTTTACGTTGTTCAATAAAGTGTAATCGTTCAATCATCGTTGGATCATAATAGCGATAGTTTGTGACAGAACGCTCTGCATCCAACAATCCAATATTTGTATAATAATCGATTGTTCGTTTTGTAATGCCCGTTTTTTCTGCAAGCTCACCAATTTTTAATTTCTCTGTCCCAATACAAACACCTCCAAACCATCACGTGATACTTTTATTATAACGTGATGGTTTTTATTTATTCAAATAATCACTATAAATCTTTCAGAATTGTAAGACTTCGACCTAAAAAAATTGCGATTCTGCCATTATTGCTGACAGAATCGCGCAAGGATTTAAAAATGTAAAAAAGTATCGTAGAGATGATGAAGGGCTTCTTCGCCACTTTTTTCGAAAATAATTTCATGATTATAGCTTAATGTAATGATTGTATGTGCGCTATCGAGCGTATCATCTGCAATTTTGCATCGCACATGGACGATTCCTTCCTCAGCAAGTTTTTTTATCATCTGCTGATCCCATGCCTGATCTGAAAATAGCGGGGGTTGCCAAGTGCCTCTCACAGATAGCTCATTTTTTTCAAGGTCATAATCCCAGCGGATATCACGTAAAATAGTTTTAAATAGATCATTAACTGTAAAAGCTGTGTCTTGATAGTTAATGTCCATAGCGCGTATTGCATGAACATCTCGACTAACAGCATTTGCTGCGGAGTTTGCTGCTGTGTTGATGCCTGAAGCTGCATCTTTAATTTCAGACAATCGCTCACCACAGCCTGACAATAGTGTGCAGATGCATGTCATACAAGCTATCTTTATCATCCATTTCACAAGTAGTCCCTCCAGTTTGGCAAGTTGTTACTACTATCTTATCGAAAAGAAAAATACGAAGAAAGGGCATGAAGGCGGCAGATTGTGACGGTTTTGCAACGATGCGACCTCCACTCGATTGTTCGGTATTTGGGACGTATTAAAGACTGAAAATTTAGTAAAGTACAAGGAGAAAGGGTGCGGTTTGTGATGAAAATTAATGATGAAATTCTTGAGCGATTAGGAACATATTTTGTTTATCATAGTGTTTATGAAAATTATGGAATTACCTTTGAAAATTTTGTAGAGCGCTGGTTAAGAGGATTACTTGAGGTTCAGTAAATAATATAGAACTTTTATATCGGTATTATTTATCTAAAAAAAAGACATAAATCCCTCTATATTAGATACTATTATCATAATAACTGGTGGTATAATTAATTTAATTCACTGCTGGATTATTACTTTGTATCTAAAAGGGGGAGCTATACATATGAATTTATTGGCAAGAATTCTCACAACTGTTATTGGCACAATGCTTGTTGTATTAGCAGTGATAACGACCGTAAATGTTTATCAAACGAAAAATTTAACGGTTGGGGCAGCGCAAAAAATGGTGCAGGCTGAAACGTCTGACCATGCTTATCAGCTTCAAATTCAACTTGATTATGCGATGGATACGGCGCGCACGCTAGCTGCCAACTTAACAACAATGGTAGAGGAGAACAAGGCTGATCGTGCTTTAACAGATGCAATGTTTCAGCGTATTTTAGCGAGCAATGAGCAGTTTATGGGTGTATGGGCTGTATGGGAGCCAAATGCCTTTGATGGACAAGACGAACATTACGCAAATACAGAGCGACATGATGCAACAGGACGTTATTTACCATTTTGGACACGTGATGGTAGCATGATCGTTCATTCCCCTATTATAGATTATGATACAGCTGACTTTTATACGCTGCCTAAACAAAAAGGGCAGGAAATGATTTTAGAACCGTTTGTCTATCCTGTTGCTGGCAAGGATGTTTTATTAACATCTATCATTGTGCCAGTTATGATTGATCATGATTTTCAAGGCATTGTTGCTGTCGATATGAGCTTAGAAACATTAGCTGAATTAAGCCAACAAGTAAAATTATTTGATAGTGGTTTTGGCTCCATTATTTCGAATGAGGGGATGTTTGTGACACATCCAAATAATAATTATCTAACAATGCCACTAGCTGAGCATGAGCCTTATACGAATATGGGAGAGATACAGACTGCTATTCAACAAGGCAATGCTACTATTGTGGAGGATTTTTCAAATTATTTACAAGAGGATAGTTATATTGTTACCGCACCCATTCATATTGGAGAAACGGCAACACCTTGGTCATTACTTGCGACAGTACCAACTGGGGAAGTATTAGCACAAACAACAAAGCTAACATGGACAATGATTATGATAGGCATTGCTGGTATAATTTATCTTTCCATTGTTTTAACATGGCTTATTCGTCGTATTGTTAAACCTATTACATTAACAGTGGCACAGGTGCAAGAGATTGCAGCTGGCAATTTAGCTGTGGAGCCATTAGCGGAGGATAGAAAGGACGAGCTTGGTCAATTAGCACAGGCTGTTAATACAATGACAAGTCATACACGTACATTGATTCAAGAAGCCGCACAAATCTCTCATCAAGCTAATACATATAGTGATCAGCTAATGTCCTCGACAAATCATATGAGCGTGAATATTGAGCAAGTGCTGACAACAACAGGTGAGCTTGCAACAGGAGCCTCCGTACAGGCAGAGCAAGCAGCTTCTACATTGAGCGTTACACAAGAGGTTGAACAAAAGCTACAAGCGATTCAAGCAGCGATTAAGGAAATGACGCATCGTTCTCAGCAAACAACACAGGCATCCAAGCAAGGGTTAGCCCATGCAGAGCAGTCCATCCAGGGTATGGAGATGATGTCAGAGCAAGTTACATTAACAGCAAATGTCGTTCAGCAGCTTAGCAATCAGTCGACTGAAATTAATCGGATTTTACAAGTGATTGATGCAATTGCAGGCCAAACAGACTTACTAGCACTAAATGCAGCGATTGAAGCGGCTCGTGCAGGTGAACATGGCAAGGGCTTTTCAGTTGTCGCAGAGGAAGTACGCAAGCTTGCTGAAGAATCTGCGAAATCAACAAGTCAAATTGCAGCGATTATTGATACAGTCGTAAAAGAGGCTGTGAAGGCAAGTGATGCTATGCAACATGTTGTGGCTGCTGTACAGACAAATACCCAGTATATTGATGCCAATAAGCAGGCGCTTGATGCGATTTTACAGCATATCGTGGATACTGTTGCACAAATTGATGAGGTAACAAATGCCTCTCATTTAATTCAACAGGAAACTGTAGAAGTTGTACGAGCAGTTGAAAATATGACAGCAGTTAGTGAGCAATCCTCAGCAGGAACAGAGGAGTTGTTAGCAACGATGGAGCAGCAAAATAACGCTGTTCATGAGGTACAAAGCATGGCGAAAAATTTAACAGCTATGACTAATTCTTTACAACAAACATTAGCAAAATTTCATTACGAATAGAAAATAGCTGCCGTATATCATCTTACTTGCGAAAGTAGCATGATATACGGCTTTATCAAAAGCTTATATTTATAAAAAACTGAAAATTCTGTTTTTTGTTATAATAATATGATAGATAGGTAAGGAGCTGATTGAATTATGAAGTTATTATACAAAATCTTACTAACAATATTATCAACAATAATGATTGTTTTCGTGATTATTTTAAGTGTCAATATTGTAAAGACGAATACATTAGCAGTCTATGATGCACAGCAGCTTGCTCAATCGCGTGCCTCTGAAAGTGCCTATAAAATGCAGATGGAGCTTAATTATGCAATGGATACAACCAGAACATTAGCGACAACTCTCCAAACAATGGTGGCAAACAATAAGGGGGATCGTGATTTAGTAAACGATATGCTTCAGCAATTATTAGCACAAAATAACACCTTTCTTGGGGTATGGACGATTTGGGAGCCAAATGCCTTTGATGAACAAGATCACCTCTTTATCAATCAAGAGGGGCATGATGCAACAGGACGCTTCCTTCCTTATTGGGCACGGAGTAATAATAATATAACGGTTGCAGCGCTTGAAGATTATGAAACAAGTGATTATTATCTACTACCTAAAACGCTTAAGCAGGAGATTATTTTAGAACCGCTTGCTTATCCGATTGATGGCCATGAGGTGCTGATGACTTCAACAGCTATTCCGATTGAAATAGAGGGGCAGGTTGTTGGTGTTGTTGGGGTTGATATTAGCTTAGAAACTTTGATAGCTTTGAACAATGAAATTACCTTATACGATACAGGCTATAGTGCGGTTGTGTCCTATCAAGGGACATTTGTCGCACATCCATCCGCTGATTATATCAATCAACCAGTCACTAGCATGGAAAAATATGGAAAAACAGATAAAATTTTAAGTGCTATTGAACAAGGCAGCTCCTATATAGTAGAGGATTATGCTACTTATTTGCAAAAAGCCTCCTTTGTTGCAGTTGCTCCTATCCAAATTGGTCAAACAACGACCCCATGGGCATTGCAGGTTACAATTCCAGCGGATGAGGTTAAAGCAGGGGCAAATGAAACGATGTGGCTATCCATTTTATTAGCTGTTATCGGTATTATTATTTTAGTTGTAGCTATTATTTGGATTGCTAGACGTATTGTAAAGCCTATCATTCAGACGGCGGAGCAAGTAAAAATAATCGCTGCTGGCAATTTAGCAGTTGAGCCATTGCAAGTGCACTCAAAGGATGAAATTGGTGAGCTTGCACAAGCCATGAACCAGATGACAGATAATATGCGTGAGCTTATCCAAGCGGCTGCTGATATTTCCGACCAGGTGCAGCTCTATAGCGATGAGCTACAATCCTCTACGAATGAGATGGGCATAAGTATTGACCAAGTCGTAACAACAACGAGCGAACTTGCAACAGGTGTAACGTTACAGGCTGAGCAAGCAACAACAACATTGGGGGTTACACAGGAAGTCGAGCAAAAATTACAAACCATTCAGATGGCAATTGAAGAAATGCAGCAGCATTCTCAGCAAACAACCGAGTCTTCCAAGCAAGGATTGCTTCATGCAGAGCAATCTATTGAAGGGATGGGGACAATGTCAGCGCAAGTGACAGCAACGGCTAATGTTGTTCAGCGGCTAAGTGACCAGTCCACAGAAATTAATCGTATTTTACAGGTTATTGATGCGATTGCAAGCCAAACAGATTTATTGGCATTGAATGCAGCAATTGAGGCGGCTCGTGCTGGTGAGCATGGCAAAGGCTTCTCAATTGTGGCAGAGGAGGTGCGTAAGCTTGCGGAGGAATCTGCGCAAGCTACAAGTCAAATCGCAGTGATTATTGATATGGTTGTAAAAGAAGCAGTAACGGCAAGCGATGCTATGCAGCAGGTGGTCACGGCGATGCAAACAAATACCGAGTATATTGCTGCCAATAAACAGGCGCTTGATACGATTTTACAGCATATTGTTGATACGGTTGCACAAATTAATCATGTTACTGTCGCTGCTACTATGATTCAGCAGGAAACACAGGAGGCTGTGCGAGCAGTAGAGAATATGACAGCAGTGAGTGAGCAATCCTCAGCAGGCACTGAGGAGCTACTAGCAACGATGGAACAGCAAAATTTAGCGGTTCATGCAATTAATAGCAAGGCACAGCAATTGGCATCTATGGCTGATACCTTGCATTTAGCACTTGCTAAATTTCAATATGAAAAATAATAAAGAGCTGTGCAAAAAAGTGAAAATCTTTTTGCACAGCTCTGTTATTTGAAGTAATTTGTAATAAATTGATTGGCTTCCTGCCAGTTATAGACACGCACCACATTATCAGGTACGGCTAGACGATTATAAGGTGTATCAAATAAGACAACAGGTATTTTTAGCTCTTCTGCTAGCATAACGGCATTATCGTGCTTATCCTCAAAGAAGGCTTCCACCGCATATTTTTTAGCGGCTGCTAGCTTATCATGGCTACCAAGCAGCTCGATATGGTCGTAGGGAATTGCTTGTGTTTGAAACCAATCTACTGTAATATCTGCTACATTTTCGCCTCGTGCCGAAATATAGTAAAGCTCAAAATCATTTTTCCAAGCTGTTAAAATATTTTTGGCATCCTTTGCTACCTCTGACACTTTATACATATAAGGCTCATTTTCCTTAAACCATGTATTAAATGCACCTCGATCAACAGGATGTGGGAAGGCAGATAAAAAATCATACTCACAAACATCATCGAGTGTAATATTGACATTATACTCTTTATTAATATGTGGAATGAGTGTGCTTGGACATGTAACTGTTCCATCAATATCAATCCCAAAGCGGGGCTTTTGCATACGTAGCACCTCCTTAGGCATTTGCTTGTTGTGCCTCTTCAGCTGCTCGCTTTTCTGCCATTTCAGCCGCTAATTTGTCAATTTCTTTTTTCAATTCCTCTACCATTGTTTCTTCAGGTACTTTACGAACGGTTTTCCCCTTCATAAATAGCAGACCCTCGCCACGCGCGCCAGCAATTCCAATATCTGCTTCACGTGCTTCACCAGGACCGTTTACGGCACAGCCAAGCACGGCTACCTTTAATGGCACATTTAACGTTGAAATATATTCTTCCACTTCATTCGCAATCGAAATTAAGTCAATTTCAATACGCCCGCATGTTGGGCAGGAAATGAGTGTTGCCATATTAGAAGCTAGGCCAAAAGATTTGAGTAGCTCGCGCGCTACTTTTACTTCCTCTACAGGGTCAGCCGAAAGGGAGATACGCAATGTATTCCCAATACCTTTTGATAGAATCGCTCCAAGTCCTGCTGCTGATTTTACTGTACCAGCAAAAAGTGTACCTGATTCTGTAATGCCTAAATGCAGCGGATAATTAAAGGCTTTAGCTGCTTTTTCATAGGCTTCAATCGCAAGGTTTACATCAGATGCCTTCATCGACACAATAATATCATGGAAGTCCAAGTCTTCTAAAATTTTAATATGATGGAGGGCAGATTCTACCATACCATCGGCTGTAGGATAGCCATATTTCTCTAAAATATGACGCTCCAATGAACCAGCATTTACACCAATACGAATTGGGATACCTTTTGTTTTTGCTGCATTGACAACAGCCTCTACTTTTTCTTTACGACCAATATTCCCCGGGTTAATACGCACTTTATCAATACCATTTTCAATGGCCTTTAATGCTAATTTATAGTCAAAATGAATATCAGCTACTAATGGAATATGAATACGCTTTTTAATATCGGCAATTGCATTCGCTGCACGCTCATCTGGCACTGCAACACGAACAATTTGACAGCCCGCTTCCTCAAGGCGCAGAATTTCTGCAACCGTTGCTTCTACATCATGTGTCTTTGTTGTACACATACTTTGAATGAATAATTCATTACTACCACCAATTGTTAAGTTACCGACACGTACGGGACGTGTATTTGAACGGTGACAAATTTCACTCATTAACTTTCTCTCCTTTTCGGGCCACTATTTTCAGCCGTCACTGTCATTTATTTTAGCAGTGTAAGAAAATAAGGACAAGGAAGAAACGCTAACTTTTCATTTTCCGCAATGATTAGCCAATTCAAACGAGAGTGGAAGCTTAATATTTTCACCCGAACTGATTTCCTGTAATTGTAAATGAGGGTTTAATTGATAAAAAAGCTGTAAGCGTTCAGGAAAGGTCATGGGCACTTTTGCAGGGTGTAGGGCAAATAAGCTATGGATGGTATCTCCTTCAATTGTTTGTACAGTAATATAATTGGGCTCACGTTGTTTTTCACAAGGGCGTGTATCCTCTGTATTTTTAGTTTGTAGGTTTGTCAGCGGTATGGACCCTTCTGTTAAATCTACTTTTACAACAAAGGCGATAATAATAATAATGGCTGTTAGAATAAGTGCTCGCAAAAAATCCCCTCCTTTTCTACACTATATTGAGCAGAGAGGGGATTCATGCCTATTATTTTGCGGTTGGTTGTTTTGGATATTTTGTCAAAGCTATTATTAATAGAATAATTGTTACAAATACAGAAATCACAGAGATAATAACTTTATAAGCTGGTAGATATTCTGCCAGCATAGATAATAAAGTTGCCCATGTAATGGCAAAGGTTGTTGTTCGCCATAGATGACGATATTCTCCGCGACGTTTCGTGATTTTTAAGATAAATAAACCAGCTAATGCATAAATAGCAATTTGACCAAAAATAAGCATCGTCGTCACAATAAAAAGCATTAAGAAGGTAAAGGGGTATAAAAGCCATTTAATATTCTCTATATAGTCAGTTAAACCATGTAAGCTATCCATATCAAATGTATCCACAGACATTCCTGTAACAAATCGACCTAAAGAGAATACTGCGACAATGGTAATGAGTAGGAAGGTATATTGAATAACCTTTCCAATAGGTAGTAAACGATAGGCTGCTAGTTTTTTAGGGTGAATAAGGCTATCGATAAAAAGCTGTGAGTGTTTCATACTATCTCCTCCAAACGATATTTTAACATGTTCAAGGAGGACAAGATATGAAAGAAATAGATTCATGTTAAAATGTTAACATTATGTAAAGAAATGAAGGGATTTCTTTACTTTTTGTTTGTAATCCTTTAATGATTACAAATAGAGATGTAGGAATTGGAGCGAAAACAATTGACAATAGATTGGCAAAGTATACTTTTTCAGTTTTTAGGTGGGCTAGGCGTTTTTTTATTTTCCATTAAATTAATGGGAGATGGACTGCAAAAGTCAGCAGATGAGCGTTTACGTGAATGGTTAAATCGCTTTACAACCAACCCTATTATGGGCGTTTTAGTCGGTATATTTGTAACGGTTTGTATCCAATCGAGTTCTGCTACAACGGTTATTACAGTTGGCTTGGTAAGCGCAGGCTTTTTAACATTACGTCAAGCAATTGGTGTGATTATGGGTGCTAATATTGGTACAACGATAACAGCCTTTATTATTGGCATTAATGTAGGTATTTATTTTTATCCATTACTAGCGCTCGGTGCAGGCTGTATATTCTTCTTTAAAAAATCTATGTATCAGCACATTGGTCAAATTATGTTTGGCTTTGGAGGATTATTTTTAGGATTAGAGTTAATGAGTGTAAGTATGCAGTCCTTTCATAAATTAGCAGATGTGGCGGAATTAACCGTTCAACTAAGTCAACAGCCAATAATCGGTGTGTTTTTAGGAACATTATTAACATTGCTTGTACAAAGCTCAACCGCAACAGTTGGTGTGCTGCAAGGCTTATATGCTGAACAATTAATTGATTTAGATAGTGCATTACCGATTTTATTTGGTGAAAATATTGGCACGACCGTGACGGCTGTTTTAGCATCGCTTGGTGCTTCCATCTATGCCAAACGAGCAGCAGCTGTGCATGTTCTCTTTAATGTGATTGGTACAGTGATTTTTATGATATTTTTTACGCCCTTTCTGCACTATGTGCAATGGGTAAGCGAATTATTTCAGCTAGGGCCCCGTATGCAAATTGCTGTAGCACATGGCTCCTTCAATATATTTAATATGATGATTCAGCTTCCCTTTATCGCTGGCTTAGCTGCTTTAGTCACAAAATTGTTGCCAGGTTCTGATGGACATATTAATGTTACAACAAAGCATTTAGACCCCTCTTTTATCGACTCATCTCCAGCGATTGCACTTGGCCAAGCAAAGGAAGAAGTGTTACGCATGGGTGAGCATGCCCTGCGAGGATTAGAAGAAACATTCCTCTATATGAAAACAGGCGAGGCTGAGCATATTCCAACAGTTGTACAATTAGAGGCTGGGCTAAATCATTTAGATAATGAAATTACCAATTACTTGGTGATGGTGTCTAAGCAGCCGCTTTCTCGTGCAGACTCAGTAAGGCATCATACATTATTAACGAATGTCAGAGATTTTGAACGAATTGGCGATCATTTTGAAAATATTTTAGAGCTGCTACAATACAAGGCACATCATGAGGTCAGCTTAAGCAAATCAGCGCGACAAGATTTAATTGGAATGTTTAGCTTAGCAATAGAGGCGGTACGAAAAAGTATCGAGGCATTGGATACGGCAAGCTTAAGCTTAGCGCAAGAGGTGACGGAGCTAGAAAGCTTAATCGATGATATGGAAGATAAATTGCGCCAAAAGCATATTGCTAGATTAAATACTAATGAATGCAGTGGTGCAGCAGGGATGGTTTATATGGATATTGTTAGTAATTTAGAGCGTATTGGTGACCATGCTGTAAATATTGCAGACTCCATTTTAGGTATTCGTCATTAATAGAGTGAAACTTTTAGCTGGTAGCTTCCGTATAAAAGGCAATGCACAATAAAAGGAGAGAAACTTGATGGAAGTGATTGGCTGGATTTTAGTAATTGCCTGTTTTGTAATTTCATTTATTGGTTTAGTATATCCAATTATTCCAGGCGTACTGTTTTTACTTGGTGGATTTTTAGTATATGGCTTATTTTTCTCATTTGCAGAGCTAAGCTGGTGGTTCTGGGTAATTGAAATATTATTTGTCGTGCTGCTATTTGGCGCTGATACAATTGCAAATGCTGTTGGCATTAAAAAATTTGGTGGCTCTAATGCAGGTATGTGGGGCAGTACCATTGGTTTATTAATTGGCCCATTCGTTATTCCTGTGGCAGGTATTTTAGTTGGTCCATTTTTAGGGGCAGTCATTGCAGAGCTCATTGTGGAGAAAAGAACATTTAGCGAGGCTGTTAAAAGCGGTGTTGGCTCATTAATTGGATTTTTAACATCTACTCTTGCAAAGGCAGTTATTCAAATTGTAATGATTATTTTATTCTTCATTATGATTTAAAGAAGGTTTAATGTTAAAAGGAACAGGGTAGGATAGTAAACGTATCGGTTTTTCAGTCAAAAGGCTGAAATCGACAAATTGAAGCTTTTTTCGTTGAATGGTTTGACCAATTTTGATAATCTAATAATGTACTAATTATTTCTTATTTTAGGGAGGAACTTAACAATGGCTTATGAATTACCACAATTAACTTACGCTTATGACGCATTAGAACCACATATCGATGCAAAAACAATGGAAATCCATCACACAAAACACCACCAAACGTATATCACAAACGTGAATGCTGCACTAGAAGGTACAGAATTTGCAGATAAAGATGTGAATGAATTAATCGCAAACCTTGATGCACTTCCAGCTGATAAGCAAACGGCAGTACGTAACAATGGTGGCGGACATGCTAACCATACATTATTCTGGGAAGTAATCGCACCAGGCGGTTCAAATACGCCAGTTGGTGAAGTAGCAAAAGCAATCGATGCTAAATTCGGTTCTTTCGATGCTTTCAAAGAAGAATTTGCTAAAGCTGCTACAACTCGCTTCGGTTCAGGTTGGGCTTGGTTAATCGTTGATGGTGACTCAGTTGCTGTTACGTCTACTCCAAACCAAGACTCTCCAGTAATGGAAGGTAAAACGCCAATTTTAGGCTTAGACGTTTGGGAGCATGCATACTACTTAAACTACCAAAACCGTCGTCCAGATTACATCGGTGCATTCTGGAACGTAGTAAACTGGGATGTAGTAGAAGCGAAATTCCAAGCTGCAAAATAATTGTCTCCTCGTTTTTAAGTTCTTCCTTCTGTAACAAAGTTGGTATCTGCTGATATTAAGTTGGTACTTCAAGTAGGAAGAAATGCGGGAGCAGACAATAGAATTAGTTTGAAAAGGAATCAGGAACGTACCATCGGTACGCTTTCCTGGTTCTTTTTGTTATGCCTGAAAAAAGCTGATGTACAAAGGGTTTGTTGCTACAAAGCCTGATAAAAATGTTCGAAGAAAAGCCTGATAAAAACGCCTGAGAGCCATTCCTATCCTCTTAAACCTTATCTCTATTCAGTTCCAACTTATTTACATTTTACGCTCGATCAAATACCTGAAAAAGAGCCTGAAAAGGCGTAAAACAGGGAAGAACTTAATATCAGATTTGGAGTAAGGAAAAAGGGGGGGAAGTGGGGAAAAGGCAGGTGGGAGAAGGGATTGAGGGGGAGAGAGGGTGAGGGAAGAACTTAATAACGGGAAGACATAGTAGAGGGTAAGGTAGTGAGTTTTAACGAAAAAAGTGTAGACAACATAGTTAGTACGTGGACATTCGTATAACGAAACCCATCGGTAAAGAAAACCCTCATGCAAATCGAAGTGTGTTAAAAATAGGCAAGGGATTACATACATGGATTTATAGATACAATCGTGAATGGTACAACGAAAATAGTAGAGATAAACATATCAAGGGACTAATAATGACAATATTAAACGAATAGAGACAGTTAAAACGGATATCCAAAAAATCGGACTATCCGTTTATTTTTCGCTAATAACTTCTAACCCTATGACATCAAAATGCTATAGAATATTAGTATATAATGGAAATGCGGGAGGAGAGCCAAGTACAATTTACATAATAGAACTGTTTCCCCTGTAATAACAATTAGTATTTAAAAGCAATGATAGTCAATAGAATTTGGTCAGATGATTGAAGGAGGATGGACAAAGCGAATATCGTTACCTATGTAAAAAAATATAGAATGTAGAAGTAATGATATATATAAACCAATCTAATAGGAGATGAAGATGTATGCAAATTTATTTTGAATCATGGATTAAGTCACAAGATATTTCTGAGGATGCTGAGCTATTATTCGAAGAAGCAATAAAGTGCTATAGAGTTGGGGCATATCGAGCATCGTTTTTAATGTCATACTTAGGCTTTATGAAAGCATTAAGGGATAGGTTACTTAGAAGTGATAAGCCAGATTTAGTACATGAAGAGGATTGGAAAAAGACAAGAAATGACTTGAGAGATGACAAGGTTTGGGAAGATACAGTTTATAAAACTACTCAAGAGAAAAAAGACAAACAAAGTAAAGTTTATCTAATTAGTAGTGACTTGATAGAAGAAATCCCATATTGGAGAAAAAAGAGAAATGAATCAGCACATGCAAAAGATACTATTATAGGATACAGTCATGTAGAAACATTCTGGCTATTCCTTCAGTCAAATCTTTCAAAATTTGTTGTAAATGGAGGGAAAAAAGCATTATTAGATAAGATTGAAAAGCACTTTGATAAAAAATATACAGAGCCAGGTACAGACTTTATCCATCTAATTAATGAAATTCCGTTGGTAGTAAAAGAGTATGAGATTCCTGACCTATTAAAAGAGATAAATGATGATTATGTTACATTGCATTTTTCTGAAGATAGACAAGAGTATATGTTTTGGAAAGAAATTGCTTACTCAACAAATAGCAATATAAATAAATCATTTATAGAATACATCACATCGGATTACGAAGTATTTGCGGAATTTATGGAAGTTTTCCCAGACAGGCTTCTCTTGTGTACACATAAGCCTGAGCTTATCAGAATCTTTTGGACAGAGATACTATTTAATAAGATAGGCACGTATAATAGCTCGTTTTGGGAACTTAGCTTAATATTATTAAGAAATAATTTAATTCCATCTTCAGAAATACCTCAATTTGTAAGGAGATTAGCTGGAAAAATTAATTCAGGTAGACTACCAAATGAGGAACAGACAATAATCCTTAAAACATATGGTCTATTTGATGTCATTAAGGAGGCTGTCTTTTTAAGTGGAGACTTAAATAGAGCATATGTTGGATACCAAAATGCTAATAACTATGCAACAAAAATTATCTATTATTTAAAAAACTGTCCTCTTGAATTAGATGTGGTAAGAGAATTAAATGCATTATTTCATACTTATAGCTTTGGAAGTTTATATGATTTACTGGATAGACATATTGAAAAAAACCCTAATTTCAAATATGAGTTTAAAGAAATTGCTGAAAAAAATGGATTAAAGTTAGCTGAGTTCTTTAATATAACAGTGGAAGAAGAGAATAAAGAAGATACAAAGGAATAGAAACTCGGATATTTCTATGTTTATTCGGCTACAAATGATAGTTTCATACGTCTATTAATATGGATTAAAAATTAAGGGGATGATTTTATGTCAGAAATTACTTACAAACCTATCGTTGAATCTGAAGTAAAAGTGTCTGAAACGTATTCAATTTGTATTGACAAGTGCATAAAGATTGAAGGTGGAGAAGAAAAATGCGAGCAGGTTGTAATGAGATACAAAAAGAATGGTATGAGGGTTCCAAGACAACCAGCTTTTGATGAGTTAAATGTTACTAAAGCGATTATTAATGCATATAAACAAGGAGTCTTTTCAAGAGAAGCCTTGGATCTTTTGAAGAAAGAAATATAACCCTTCTATCAGGTGAAGTTATTCATGGGGTGTTCCCAGATTTTGAAGAGGAGTACACCGTTACAATGCCAGAGTCAATGTATCTTGAAAGTGATATTACTCATTTTTCATACGCAAACCATGCATTAGCGGAACATATAAATCAAAATCCAGAGTCTGCTTCAAATTTTTCAAACTCACAGATTGAGCAGATTTATTCAAATCAAACTCCTGATGGTTTTACGTGGCATCACAGTGAAGAACCTGGAAAATTAGAATTGGTAAATGAAGAAGTACATGAAAAAACTGCTCATACAGGTGGAAGAGAGATATGGGGTGGAGGAAGTGAAAACCGTTAATAACAGAAATGTTAAATCTAAGTTGCGAGGAAAAAATTAGGGGGGAAATATATTGAAGTCAAAATTGTTATCTGTGATTAAAAAACAATCTTATAAAAATGAAACTATAAGTGAAGGTTTGTCTGTTCAATTGAAAAATTCACAGGAGGATATGGAAATAAATTCCGCAAATAATAAACTTGTAGATATCATGATTGATAAAACTGTTGATGTAACAATTGGAAAGGTTGGAGAACAAGTTGGACAGAAAATTGGAGGAATTGTTGGCGGAATTACATATGGTAAAATAGGAGCCATATCGGGAAATGCTATGGCAGGTTCTTTAGGGGAGTTTGTAGTAGGTAAGGCAGGGAAAATTGTAGGGAAAGAAATTGGTAAACAACAAGGTGCGAAAATAGGAAAAGAGTTATGTGGAGAAAAAGGTAAGGAACTTGTTAAAGATAAATTAAGAAATAAATTTAGTAAATGAAAATAAGACTAATATGTTTAGGGGTTTGTTATTCAGAAGTTAAGGAACATTATATTATATCTCTATAAAAATATGAAAACCTTTGGATAACTTACCAAAGGGAATCTCAATTTTTTGTATATGGGGGGAGTACCTTGATTGGTGGAGTTACCTTTACTTACGGAAACCATATAATTAAATATGAAGACCATCATAAAAGGGGAATGAGGTTACTAATAGACGGAGTTGAACATGCAAAAGCAACAGTTTGTCCAATTTTAATTGGTTCAAACTTAAAGGGGAAAATAGGAAATAAATCAGTTAGAGTTTTTTGTAAAAATTTTGCTATCTATTATTCCGTTGAACTTTATATTGATGAGGTTCTTGTCGAAAAAAAGAAATACTTAGTCTAATCTATTAAAAATTATATAAGGTTCGGGTTTCCACTTTTAGAAAAAAAGCATACATGGAAAGAAAAAGTATTAAAGAAAATTAGGCGTTGTCTTTACTTTAATCCTTATTTGTTACTATGTAACTAAAAAATAGTCATCCTACATCGTTAAAATAAACTTTATACAAAATTCATCAACAGTTGGAATAAAGTTTGTACAAAAAAAGCGAAAGAAAAACGACTGTTATTCCTCGCATATCAACAATCGTGAAAAAAGTGTGTGGGAAAGGTTTATCCCAACTCAATAAAAAACATGAAAAAAGCTCGAATAAACGTGATGTTTTTATGAAAAAATGAGCAAAAGCGGGAGAAAAGGAAAGATTTAATTTTAACAGCGTACGAAGGAATGCGGGGTGGAGCAGTGTAAAAATGTAGGAGTTTATTTTTACTTAGTAGCAAACACAAAAAAATGCTTAAACTTTTTCTCTTTTTGTTAAGGTGTCTTCACCCAATAAACTCGCTCCTAACCAAAAAAAGTCGGTAGAGTAGAAACAAGGGTTAAGGAAGAAATAGGGAATTAAAGAGCAAGATTAATATTGAAAAAATCCAGAAGGAATAAGGGTTTTCGAGCCTTTATTCCTTTTCTTTTCCTCTAAAACCTCATCCCTTCCATCTATTCTGGAGTGACTTTTTTAATCCAAAATAGTTGTAAAATCTGAATGAAAATTAGATGGATGTGGGGAAAATGCAGGAACGACTTTATTAGGTGGGGAATATTGGAAAAGGCTTGAGGCGTTGGGGGAGTAAGAGTTGGTAAGGTTTGAGGGAACGAGTTTTTGGGTGGATACATAGTAGAGCGTGAAGGGAAAAGGTTTAAGGATTAATTTGTGTGTTCAAAAAATTTCAATTAGTTATTTGCAAAGATAATCAATTTCAGATATATTGAAAATGAAAGTTGTCTCGAACATTGACACCATAGATTAAACAGTAACAGTTCGATACGGCAATAAGTAGATCTATGTGAGGAATCGCCCCGCTTACCAGGCTTCGGGGTGGTTCTATTTTTTTGCCTAATGTTTATTGAAGTTAAGATTGTAACTATAATAGATAAAAGGAAGTAGGGAAAATTGAGTCCTACTTCTTGCAATTGATTAATAAAGAAAGAATTTAATTTGAACAAATGTCTTCACCCAAAAAACTCGGTTCTCTACAAAAAAGGTAGGATCAAGGTCAAAGGAAAACCAGAAAAAAATTTCTGGTAACCGTCGGTCTTTTTTGTTTGGAATTGAATTAGAATTAGTTTATATTATATTATATAGGTTAATAGTATGATGTTAGATAAGATTCTTTTGCACTATAAAAAGGGTAGTGTAATATGATTAGATTTTTGTAATGTGATTCGTATATTGGGTTTGATCATACTACATTATACTACATCTGGGATTTGCCTTTTAGGTGTGAGTGGTCAAATAATATCACTGAATAGTGTGTTTGAGGAACTTTTTGGTTTAAGAAGTATGGAGATTCTGGGTAATGGAAGGTTTATTTATACCTTATGTGATGGAGATTTACTGCATCGTATGAATCTGATACCTGAGCAAGTTATCGGAAGGGGAGTACAAGATAACGTTTACAACAAGGTAAAGCGAACGATTTAGAAGTTATGGAGCATAAAATGATTCGACATGACGGAGATATCATTTATATAGAAGTAACAGCGATGCAAATTACCTATGAAGGAGAGTTAGCTTCTCAATCCATTTTTCGGGATGTTACATCGAAAAAATAGGCAGAAGAAGCTCTTCGTCAAAGCGAAGAAAAATACCGCCCTATTGCGGAAAATATGCAAGATTTAATTGGAGTATTTGATACAAATGGAGTGATTCAATATGCTTCGCCATCTCACGAAAAGTTATTAGGCTTTCCTCTCAATAGATATGAGGGGAATGTAGCGTTTAAAATGGTTCATCTTGACGATGTTACTTATATAAAACAACAATATATCAATATGGTTTTCTCGAGAATACCTTGTTCTGTGGAATTCCGTTATAAACACGCTAATGCTGAATGGATTTATGTAGAAGCAGTTGGAACTCCTGTGTTGGATGAAAAGAATGAAGTAAAACATCTTGTGGTGGTAGCTCGTGATATTTCCGAGAGGAAGAAAGAGGAAGACTTGATACGGAAATCAGAAAAACTATCAGTGGTAGGATAATTTGTCGATGGTGTGCCACATGAAATCTGAAATTCTCTTACTTCGCTTAAAGGATTTGTTCATTTATTAGAAAGCTCTAAATCCATTATTGAAGAAAAACTAACGTCATTTTATCAGTAGAGAGAAATATGATGATTTATAGTTCAGTGGGATAATATTTTATTTTAGAAACTACACCTAAAAATGGAAAAATATGATTGGGTATGTATTTAAATGTCCCATGAATATGTAGAATAATGTTATATTTTGTCTATAATTATATTTTGAATAGATGATTTGTGTGTATTTAGTCTTAGTAAAAAGGTTATATAGTTTGTGAATAACTCATAAATAGATAGATTTCAGAGAAATATTTCTTAAAGTCAAGAAGGCAGGGTTAATTGTCTAATTAAACCCGAAGTAGAAGGTCGGCTTCTCTCGTAGGAAACGTAAGTTGTGTCTGAAATTTAAAAAAAGTCTTTTGATAAAAACAAACTATTATTTAAGTAAGAATCCCAAAAGGAGGTAGTTAGTTTGAAAGGTCTGCAAAATTTAAAAATCTCGCATAAACTGATTGGAGGGTTTATTGCTACATCATTAGTAGTTGGAATTGTCGGTGGAGTTGGTGTTTATAGCATGAATATGTTTAATGAAAACTCCAAACAAATTTCAGATAAAATCTTACCAGAGGTTCAAGCCATGACAGGAATTCGTTATACCTTCGTGGAAAATAAAGCCAATATTCATGAATTATTAAATGAAAAAAATAAATATCAAATAAATGAAATTATCAACAACATTAGTGAAACTTCGAAATTAACTGATGAATATATTAAACAATATGAGTCTACGAGAATAACAGGAGAAGATAAAGCATTATTTGAAGACTTTAAATCGAGCATACAAGAATATAGACAAGCCCGAAATGCAGTTGTGGATGCAGTTAAACAAGGAGATTATGAGGAAGCCTACAAAATAGAAGAATCAGAATATAATGTAAAAAGAGATAGTATTATAAATGGATTAAACAAAGAAATTGAAGAAGTTAATAAAATCAGTCAGGAAATTAATACACAAAATAAAGACACATACGATACCTCTAAAAACATAATGCTCTTTGTTATGGTGATTGGATTTCTTGGTTCACTTGCATTAGGAATCGTTTTATCTCAACATTTAATCAAACGTATTGGAAGGATAAAAGAATTAGCAGAACAATTAGGAGAAGGAGACGTTACGCATACCGTTTCCGATGATGGAAAAGATGAACTTGGACAAATGGCACAATCTCTTAATAAAGCAGTTGAAAATATTCATGAATTGGTTTCGGAATTGGTTACAGGAACACAAGATATATCCTCTACAACAGAAGAATTATCAGCGACAATGGAAGAGATTTCAGCAAATATGGAAAGTGTAAAAGAAACTACGAGTCAAACAAGTGCAGGAATTGAGGAATTAACAGCTTCTACTGAAGAGATTTCCACTTCGACAGAAGAAATTGACCATTCGGTTTCTGATTTATCAGTAAGAGTAGTAGAAACTGAACAAAAGGCACAAGAAATTATGGAACGTGCCAACGGAGTAAAAGTAAGGGCAATTGATTCTTCTAAAAAGGCAAATGAAATTTATGATGAAAAGCAAGTCCGAATCCAACAAGCGATTGAACAGGCAAAAGTCGTATCTGAAATTGGTTTGTTAGCTGATACAATAGGAGAAATTGCGAATCAAACGAATTTGTTAGCTTTAAATGCGAGTATTGAGGCTGCTCGTGCTGGTGAGGCTGGTCATGGTTTCGCAGTCGTAGCCGATGAAGTACGCAATTTAGCAGAGCAATCAAATGCCTCTGTAGCTGATATAAGAAGAGTAATTATGGATGTAAAGAGAGCTTTTGAAGATATGACTAACCTTTCGATAGAGGTTATGGAGTTTATTAATAATCAAGTAAAACCTGATTATAAACAATTAGTTGAAATTGGAGAACAATATCAAAAAGATTCTGAATATGTACAAGATATGTCAAATAAAATTGCAAATTCTTCAAGGGCGATTACGGATTCGATTTCGGAAGTAAGTGCTTCGATTCAAAATCTTTCCGCTGTAGCGGAAGAAAATAATGCGGGTGCAGAAACGGTACTAAGCAGTATTTCAATGGCAACCGATGCGGTAACGGAAGTTGCAATAGCAGTTCAGGAACAAGCGAAATTGGCAGAAAAGCTCTCTAATATGGCTCGAAAATTCAGAGTGTAAGAATGTAAAAATCAAAATCGGGTTTTAGTCCAGAATTTATAAAACACCAATAAATTGGGGAATTCAAAATTATTTAATTTTAATATAACTTAGACAACAATAAGAGGCAAAAGAATAGAAAGTGTAAAATATGGCTAAAATTTGGAATTCAGAAGAAGTCAACTATTTATATGAGAATGTAGGAGAGGTTAATTTAAATACAATTGCTAAAAATTTGAACAGACCTGTTCAGGGAGTTCAACTTAAAATGAAACGATTAAAAATAGGGGATACGAAAGAACAACTCGGTTTGTTCACAATGGGTTCATTAGCCCAAGTTTTAAACGTAGACGGAACAACTGTTAAACATTGGGTAACGAATTGTGGTTTACCTGTTACTAAGAAACGAACGTGTAAAACCAGAATGTTTTATTTTATAGACCCTAATCAATTTTGGATTTGGGCGTTTGACCATCAAGACCGTATTGACTTTTCTAAAATGGAAGTTAATGCGATTCCACCTGAGCCAGAATGGGTAGATGCATTACGATATCAAAAAAGAAAAATAAGAGGAAATCATTATCGCTCATGGACAACCAACGAGGAAAAAATGCTTTTAGAACTTAGAAGTCAAGGTCAGACCTATAAGTCTATCGGTGAAATTCTTGAAAGAACTCCGATTAGCATCGAAAGAAAATATAAAAGATTGATTAAAAATGAACGCGTATAAACGTGAATCTTAATGTAGTACTATTTTTATGATTCTTACAAAAAAACAGGGAAAAAAAGGAGCGGATTAGGGAACAACCGATTTACCTACAGAAATTGGGGAAATGGAGAAATGGGGAAAAAGCAGGAATGGCAAGGGTTTAGGAGAAGGGGGGATGGAATGTTTATTTTTGACGACTACAAGTTGTTGTCTTCCCCAAATTAAGTTCTCTCTCGTAATTCAAGTTCGTACCTGCGGTAATTAAGTTGGTATCTGAATGGGGAGAAAACGGGAGCAAACATTATATATAAAACCTATAAAAGAATTGGGAGTCGTACCGTTGGTTCGTTTTCTCGGTTCTTTTTTGCTTGATCAAACGATTGATTAAAGCGAGAAAAAGCCTGTCAGTAAAGGGATTTGAAGCTGATTGAACCAGAGAGAAGAGCGGGAAGAAAAGCCTGAAAAAGAGCAAGAATAATCATTCCTTTACCCTTCATCCTTACCACTAATATGGAAGAACTTAATTACAGAATAGGGGTAAGGAATTAGGGCGTTAGGGCTTGGAAATTGGTGAAAATGGGGCGAATTGGGAAGAACTTTATTACAGAGAATAGAGGTAAGGGAGTAGGGAGAAATGGGTTGGAAGCCTTGGGGGAGAAGGGTTTGAGTGGGATTGGGAGTTGAGGAAGGGCGGGGAAGAACTAAATTACGTTGAGTCAAAGTAGAAGAAAGGAAAATAGGTTTTAGAAATAAAAGCAGAATTAAATTTCAATTATATAAGCGAAAAAGTTTACATAGCCTTGCGAGATTGGATTAGATTGGTTATATTGAGGATAAGTATGATATTGCGAACTGTGATGGTTCGATACGGCAATAAGTAGATCTATGTGAGGAATCGCCCCGCTTACCAGGCTTCGGGATGGTTCTATTTTTTTGCCTAATGTTTATTGAAGTTAAGATTGTAACTATAATAGATAAAAGGCAGTAGGAAAAATTGAGTCTTACTTCTTGTCAATTGATTAATAAAGAAAGAATTTAATTTGAACAAATGTCTTCACCCAAAAAACTCGGTTATCTACAAAAAAGGTAGGATCAAGGTCGAAGGAAAGCCAGGAAAAAATTCTCGTAACCGTAGGTCTTTTTTATTTGGAATTGATTTGGAATTAGTTTATACTATTTAGGTAGATAGTCTGATATTAGATATGATTCTTTTGTATTATAAAAAGGCGGTGTAATATGATTAGATTTTTGGAATGTGATTCGTATATTGGGTTTGATCATACTACATCTGGGATTTGCATTTTAGATGTGAGTGGTCAAGTTATATCAGCTAATAGGTGTTTGAGGAATTTTTTGGTTTAAGAAGTATGAGGTTCTGGGTAAGAGAGAAAATTTTCTACCACATGTACCTATGGAGTTAAGATTTCAAGCGAATAGATACTTAAAGCAATCTTTAACTGAATATAAATCAGTTCAATTTAGAACGGTTAGAAAGGGAAAAAATAACATCGAAATGTATGTGGATGTAAAAATTTCTCCATTTACTGGATATAGAGAAATGACAAATGGTTTGCTTTGTGAGTATCGTTTTAACTCAGTATATGTTCCTGAAAGTAAATTAAGCTATTGTTACTCTTCTTAATTATCAATAAAATCTAATGTGTTGTCTCCCCCAACTATCTTCTTTCACGAAGTTTGAATTGGAAATTAATGTGATAAAAGTGTTTCGATGTACGGTATTATTCCTTTTTCACCGTTTAGACTGAATAAGGTCACCAAAGGATAATACATGTTTAATCTGGTGCAAATTAAGGAAGATTATTCGTCTTATTGTTGTTTATTACCTGTAAGCTTTAATAATAATAATTCTAAAATAATAAATAGCTTATTTGTTTCGTGTCATGAGTTGAACTGGTTTTTGAACCTAATTTTGCTCGTGTTTTTTATAGAGAAGAAGTTAGGTGCAGTGGTTGCTGGTGGCAAATTTTAAAGTTGATATAAATAGTACATCTTAAAACGTGTTTAGGACATTTGGAGAAAAATGTATTGAATTTTTATTTTCTTTAATTAAAATTAATCAGTTGACTTGAATTAAAAATAATAATCTATGAAATTCGACATTAAAAATAGTAAAACAAGAAAGTAGAAAAACAATGAATCTAATTAGAATAGCAATAAAAAAGATTAATTGATGGGGGTGGTTGCAATAAACACATCAAGTATGGAATTGAGTCTAAAAAAAGCTATGGAAAAAAATGAATTTGTTCTTTATTTTCAGCCCCAACTTAATCTGGAGACAGGAAAAATCATTGGAACAGAAGCACTAATACGTTGGAAACATCCAGATAAGGGGCTTGTACCTCCTTATGAATTTATTCCTTTTGCAGAAGAGTCAGGTTTAATTCTTCCAATTGGAGAATGGGTATTACGTACCGCTTGTAAACAAAACAAAGAATGGCAAGAAGCGGGTTTTTCGCCCATGAAAGTATCGGTTAACCTGTCTGCTCGTCAATTTTATCAATCGAACTTGGTTGAAGTGGTTCAGCAGATTTTAGAAGAGACGGGTCTTGAACCAGAATTTCTTGAGTTGGAAATTACGGAGAGCATGTTAATGGATGTTCACAACGCTCTTACTATTTTGGAGGATTTGAAAAAGCTTGGTATCCAACTTAGTTTGGATGATTTTGGAACGGGATATAGTTCTTTATATTATTTAAAAGAGCTTCCAATAGATATTATCAAAATTGACCAATCCTTTGTTCGCAATTGTACAGTGGATACAAAGGATGCCACGATTGTCAAAACGATTATTGCTATGGCTCATCAATTAAAATTGGAAGTCATAGCAGAAGGAATTGAATCGAAAGACCATTTGATTTTTCTACAGGAAAATCTTTGTAATACAGGACAAGGGTATTTGTTTAGTAAACCGTTACCTGTAGAGGAATTTGAGCAACAGTTTTTTGAAATAGGAGAAGTGATTCAAAGGGAAGGGATTCCACAAGAAACAAGTAGACAAAAATGGTTGGAAGAAGAATTGGAAAATTCTCGTCAAGAACTGAGAGATACTGTTAGAAATCAACAAGGGATGATTTTTAAGTTTGTTGAGAAAAATGGAAAATTCATTCATACCTTATGTGATGGCGAGTTATTATATCGACTGGGTCTTTCCTCAGAACATATAGTTGGGAAGGAGTTATTTGATTTTCTTCCCAAAACAGATGCTGAACAAAAATTAACTTATTATCGAAGAGCTTGGGAAGGTGAAGAAAACGTTACGTATGAAAGATATGATAATGGTATTTGGTATCTTGCCTCTCTTCGCCCAGTCCGCAGAGGAGGACAAGTTGTAGAGGTTATTGGTTCTTGCGTAAATATAACAAAACGAAAAGAAAGTGAAGAACGTTATCAAAAAGTCGTAGAATATTCTCCTAAAGGGATTTTAATTCATCGAGATGGAATCATTCTTTATGCCAACCCTACAGCTTTGGAAATTGCAAAAGAGGATGATTTAATAGGAAAATCCATCTTCTCGTATGTGCATCCCGATTACTATGACATTACACATCAGATGATTTCTCAACTCAATCAAGGGATAGAATGTCCGTTAACCGAAATAAAAATAATACGAAAAGATGGAAAAGTTATAGACATCGAGGTTGTGTCTGTACCTATTCCTTATGATGGTAGTCCTGCGATAATGGTCGTGTATAGCGATATAACAGAGCGGAAGCAGACAGAACAGGCTTTAGCCGATAGTAGAGAGCGTTATAAACAATTGATGAATTTCTCACCTGAACCGATGGTGGTACACCAAAATGGAATGATCCAATATATGAATGATGCGGGTGTGAAGATTCTTGGCTTTAACGACCACAATGAAGTGATTGGAAAATCTTTTTTAGACTTTTTCCATCCCGATTCTCGAAAAAAAGCGGTGGAACGGATACAAATAATCGAACAGGGGGATGAAAGTCACACTCATTTTATGGAATATAAAATGATTCGGCAAGATGGCACAATCTTCTATATCGAAGGAACAGGAGTTAGTATACAGTATAATGGAAAGTTAGCTATCCAAGCCATTTTTCGGGATGTTACTACAAGAAAAGAGGCAGAAAGAGCCTTTTGACAGTATAAGTAAAAATATTGGTTTATCGCCTAAAATATCCAGTGATTAATTGGGATATTAGATACATATTCATATTTTAGTACAAAAGAATAGGGAACAGATTAGGGTCTAATGATAGATCAAAAAACTGATAAAGAAAATAATGGTATGTTTCAAATCAAAAGTAAAATAAATGAAGTCACAATAGTTGAAGTTATTTTGCCTCTTCAGCATAAAAAAGAACGAACCAAATCTTATGTGAAAAATGGAAAGTTTATTCCAAAAGTAATAGTTGATAAATAAAATCATTCAGGAACAAACCGATAAAGGCAAATCTGTACGAAAGTCAGAGACGCAAAGCCACAGGTCTAAGGTGAATGCTATGACGGCTGGGTTGCCGAAGGAGGAAATGGAAAGATGAGTTTACGATTAAAAGAAATGTCCATAGAAAGCTATAAATCTATCATTGAATATAATCCTGATGCTATCTTTATCTTATCGGTAGATGGCATGATTATGGAAGTAAATCAAATAACAAGCAAAATTCTTGGATTTTCAAAAGAAGAACTTCAAGAAAAACATTATGAAGAAATTTTAGTACCAGAATACAAGGAATTTACTTATCAACAATATCAAGCGGTTTTAAAAGGAAAATCACCAGAGTATGAAACACAATTGTTCCATAAAAATGGGGATAAGATTTATTTACAAGTAAAAAATATTCCTTTATGGGATAACGGGGAAGTTGTCGGGATTTTTGGAATCGGTAAAGATGTAACCGAACTTCATAATACAAGAGCTACCTTAAATGAAATGGAAAAACGCATGAAAGCCTTGTTTTATTCCACAATGGATGCTATTGATTTCTTAGACTTGGATGGAAATGTTTTGGATGTGAATCCTGCTTTTGAAAAGCTGTATGGTTGGAAAAGAGAAGAGATCATTGGTAAAAAGCTACCGATTATTCCTGAATACCGAAATCATCAACAAGAGGAGCTACTTGAAAAGGCAAAACTTCGCAAACAAATAACAACAATGGAAACCACTTGCATAAAAAAGGATGGGTCACCTGTTGAAATCAGTTTAACATTTTCTCCTCTTTTAGATAAGAGGGGTAACCTTTTAGGAACTGCAGGGATTACAAGAGATATTTCGGAGCGTAAACAATTAGAGAAATTATTAAGAGAAAGTGAAGAGCGATATCGTAAGGTAGTAGAGCTTTCTCCAAAAGGAATCGTGATTCATCGTGATGGTACGATTGTGTATGCGAACCCATCTGCTTTAAAGATGCTAAAAGAAGATAATGCTATCGGAAAAACTATTGATACCTATCTCCATCCTGATTTTAAAGAAGTTTCAAAGAAAAGACTATCAATGGCTAAATCGGGAGAAGAATTGCCATTTGTTGAAATGAAAATGAACTGCTCTGATGGAGATACCATATATGCAGAGATTACTTCAGTACCATTTAATTATGATGGAAATCCTGCTATCTTAACCATGCTTCGTGATGTAACCGAAAGAAAAAATACAGAACAGAAGTTGGAAGAAAGTAAAAAAAGATACGAGAGATTGGTTCATTATTCTCCTGAACCAATTGTTGTACACCAAAAAGGAATTATTCAATATATCAATCAAGCTGGTGTTCAGTTATTTGGGGGTACGCATTTTAGCGAAATCGTTGGAAAATCCATATTAAACTTTATATCTCCTGAAGTTCGAGAGATCGCAACGGAACGGATTGAATACATGCAACAAGCAGAGGGGAATACTCTTGAAATGATGGAGCATAAAATGATTCGTTTGGATGGCACTCCGTTTTATATCGAGTATACAGGAGTAGGGATTTTGTATGAGGGGGAAATAGCTGTACAATTGTTGTTTCGTGATATTACAGCCAGAAAACAGGCCGAAGAAGCCCTTCTCAAAAGTGAACACCAATATCGTTTAATCGCAGATAATATGACGGACTTGGTTGCTGTATTGGACACGAAAGGGGAAGTCAAGTATGCCTCACCTTCTCATGGACTTGTATTAGGTCTTTCTGTTGAAGCATATGAAGGTAGTTTAGCTCATGATATCGTTCACCCTGAAGATGTAGATAAATTTGCCCGATTTTTTGAAGAAATGATGGCTACGAAAGAAAGCGTAACTGTAGAATTTCGTGTGCAAAATCAAAAGAAAGAATGGTTATGGTTCGAAGCGACAGGAAGCCCTGTTTATGACGAAAATGGAAATCTCCTTCACTTTTTGAAAGTGGCAAGAGATATAACAGAAAGAAGGCAGGGAGAAGAAGATCTTCGTCAAAGTGAAGAACTATATCGGTTAATTGCAGAAAACATGACCGATCTTGTATGCGTGATAGATGAAGATGTTAATGTTAAATATGCGTCTCCTTCGCATATAACAGTGTTGGGATATCCTTCTAATGATTATGAAGGAAAGTGTGCTTTAGATTGGGTTTATGAAGCTGATGCAGAGGGTGTTAAGAATCAGTTAGAATCTATTTTAGAGAGCAGAGAAAGTGGCAATATTGAATATCGTTTTAAACATATAAATGGAAATTGGATTTGGTTTGAAGCAAACATTACACCAATATTTACTGAAGATGGACAATTTGAACACTTTCTATCTGTATCCAGGGAAATTACAGAACGAATAATGTATGAGGAAAAACTAACATATTTAGCCTTTCATGATACGCTAACAGGACTTCCTAACCGAAGACTTTTTAAAGAAAGATTAGAGCAATCCTTAAGTGAAGCAGAGCGTTATGAACGGAAAATGGCAGTAATATTTATGGATTTAGACAAATTCAAACTGATTAATGATACATTAGGTCATGATGTAGGGGATGAACTCCTTCAACAATTTTCCAAAAGAGTACAGAAATGTCTTCGTGATAGTGATACTTTATCGAGACAGGGTGGCGATGAATTTACCATTCTTCTCCCTGAAATCCAAGATGAGAAAGACGCCATAAGTATTGCTAAACGTATCCTTGACTCTCTCCAGCAACCTTGGGAAATTGGAGAACAAGTTTTTTATACAACATCCAGTATTGGAATTTCTCTTTATCCTAAGGATGGGGTAACAAAACATGAACTGATGAAACATGCAGATGAAGCACTATATCAGGCAAAAGAGGATGGAAGGAACAATTTTAAAACATATTCAAGTTTAACATAAGTTAAATTGAAACCAAGATAAAGGCAAACCTGTACGAAAGGCAGGGAGTCAAAGTCAACAAGTCTAAGACAAATAACTATGATGGCTGGATTACCGAAAGGAAGAAATAAATGGAAAAACAAAATATGAATGTTGGAAAGAATGATATCTTTTCAAACGTCTCACAATTGCTAAGTATTCCGAAAGTGAAGAGGGAATTGGATTAAAAATGGTAGGGGCAATTATTTTGAGCTTACTCATTAGCTCCCCTATTTCAGCGTATATTAACGCTTTTATCAAAAATTACTTTACAGGATCATTTGGAGTTTATATCAATACCTTTGTCTCACTGATTGTAACAACTATACTAATTCTACTTTTTGTTCGGTATATTATTATTCGCCCTTTGAATATGGTTGAATAAGCTATACGAAAAGCATCTGAAGGTAATTTAGTTGTTTCAATTCTTTATAAATCAAAAGATGAAATTGGTAGATTATCCAATACATTTAATCATATGATTAGTAATCTCCGAGAATTGATTGATAAGTCTCATCAAACGGCATCACAAGTAACAAGCTACTCAGATCAACTAACTACAATTGCAAGTGAAAATAGTAAAGCGATTGAACAAATTTCATTTTCAATACAAGAAATTTCTTCGGGAGCAGAAGGGCAAACACAAAACACAACGGTATTAGTACGTTCAGCAAACGGAATTTCAGAGGGGATGAAACAATCGGCTTCTTCCATTCAAGTTGTTGCCAATACATCTAATTCTACGAGCAAAAAAGCTGAAACTGGTTATAAACTGGTTAGCAGTACAATGAACCAGATGAATGAAATTCAAAAGGCTGTTGGATCAATTGCTGAAGTAGTTCAATCGCTTGAAAATAAATCTGAAAAAATTGTAGAGATTGTAGAAATCATTACTCAAATTGCAAAACAAACAAACTTGTTAGCTCTGAATGCTTCGATAGAGGCCGCAAGAGCAGGTGAACATGGCAAAGGCTTTGCCATAGTTGCAGATGAAGTAAGAAAATTAGCAGAACAATCAACAAGTGCTGGAGAAAATATACGAGGAATCATTGATGATATTCAGCAAGAAACGAATAGAGCTGTATTATCAATGGATCAAGGAAAAGAATTTGTGGAGAACGATATAATAATTGTAAGGAAAATAGGTGAAAACTTACTTCACTTAATTAGACTACAATATTAAGATTAACCGTGTAAAGAATATATATTCCAAACTATATAAAGACACTAAAGATGAAAAGTATAAAAAACATATAACAAAAGTAAGCGGGATGATTCAACCATTTATTAATTTTATTAAGCATAATCCTTTGTATCTCCTAAGAGATATAATTATTTAGATTCTAATTTACGAAAAAGGCTAAATACAAAATCTTTTGTCCTAATTCTTGACAAATGTTTATCATGAAGATTCTAATTTTACCCTTTATTTTAAAGTCTTAATTTAGTAGAATCTAACTGTGACTTTTTAACATAGTGATATTTGTCGATAAATATCGAAGTTTACAGGTTGATTTAAAAAATATGACCTGTCTCATTTGTATCACCGTTTGGAACTTTCTTTTAATTTTTTTAGGTCATATTCTTTGCTGAAGAAAAGTGAAGTTATAAAAATGCTAATTTAATAATAATTCAACCTAATAGTAACTCAGAGATAAATATATGGGGAAGTCTGACAATTAAATTGAATATTTAGGAGGAGAGGATGAATAGTAATAAAAGTAAGATAAGTAAAATTCGATTTGGTCTTCAAGTTAAACTCACAATAATGATTGTGGTTTTAATGTTTTTTATTATTTCTCTTAGAGCAACAGCTTTGGGGATTTCTGATAAATACCTTGACAATATTCTTATGCTAAACATTATATCTGCATTGGTAAGCATTCTGTTAGGGGCCGTTGGGGCATATATTATTATTCGCTTTTTCATTAAAAAACCATTATCTAAATTAACTGAATTAGCCCATCATCTGTCAGAAAATGATTTTACAAAGCGAATTAATTTAAAATCAGGAGATGAATTTGAACAATTAAGTCAAGTTTTCAATGGAATGGCTGATAAGATACAGGGATTAATTAAAGAGATTCAACAATCAAGTAATGATTTAAAGAGTCAGACGAATGGGGTTAAAAGGGCTTCAAAGGAGACACAAGAAGCGTCTGAACAAATTGCAACCAGTGTGGAGGAGATATCAAGTGGTAATGAGCAAATTGAAAGCGATATAAACATTATTGTTGATACTGCAAAAGATATATCTTCATCCAGTCAACAAGTTGTGATCAGTGTTCAAAGGGTTGACGAAAATGCATCAAAAGTAAATACATTGGTTAAGACAGGGAAAAATGCAGTTGTTAATTCCATTGAAAAATCGAAAGCAGTAAAAATAAAAATGAATGAAACCGTATCAAATGTAAACAGTTTAAATAAACATTCCGATGAAATCGGCAAAATAATAGATGTTATAAGCGATATTGCTGAGCAAACAAATTTATTAGCTTTAAATGCGGCTATAGAGGCCGCAAGAGCGGGAGAGTCAGGTAAAGGTTTTGCAGTTGTTGCAGATGAGGTGAGAAAACTTGCTTCTCAATCCAGTAACTCAACGTCAACGATACAAAATTTAATTGATACAGTTCAAGGTGGTATAAAGCAAATTGTTGAAGATATGAAAGTAAGTGAAGTTGAAATCAATGGTTTGATAAATTCTATAAATGATGTGGAGAAGAATATAAATGACATTAATCAATCTACATTCGGAATAAAACAACAGATAGAGCATATTAGTTCTGAAATGCAAGAATTATCTTCAATGAATCAGCAGATTGTAGAAGCTACAACGAATACTGCAGGGGTTATAGAGGAATCAAAAGCTGGTTCAGAGGAAGTAGCATCATCTGCTCAACAGCAAAGTGCTACAATGCAAGAATTATCTGCTATGTGTGACTCATTACAATCATTAGCCAATCAATTAGATGGTCTGATTCATAAGTTTAAAGTTTAGTCACACCTTTGAAACAGCAAAGGACATTCCACCTTGAAAGCTATTAGGGGAATAATAAACAGGACAATTAATTAAAGGAGTGATTTGTTATCAACGGTGAAAAGATAGTTGAAATGCCTAAAATACTTTCAAATAATCTTAATGTGATAAAAGACGAAGTCAAAGAGAGTATAGTCCAGCAATCGTCTTACTTTTCTAAATTAGATATTGATTTTAGTAAGGTTGAATCGGTTGATCTACAAGGACTTGTTGCTTTAAATGAGATTATTAAGCTACTACAATATAGAAAGTTGGATTATAAGTTTTGGCATGCCTCAGATGAAATAAAGGAAGTCTTAGACATAGTAGGTTTAATGTAATCGAATAAAAAATAAAAAACTTGGTAATATGGGGGGCAAAATTCTATTTTACCTCATAGACCCTTCGTTTAGAAGTCATGGCATCAAATGTGTCAGCAATTGCTACTATACGAGCAAATAATGGTATTTGATTCCATTTCAACCCAGAAGGATAACCTTTCCCATCAAAACGTTCGTGGTGATAAAGTACAATTTCTATTCCAGTTTTATGAAAACCTTTAACGTGTTTTATCATTTCATACCCGATTTGTGGGTGTTTTTTATTAACTCAAATTCATCATTCGTTAATTTCTCAGGTTTAGTTAATACGTTTTCGGGAATACCAATCTTTCCGATATCGTGTAGTAAACCTCCAATGCGAATCACATTGCATGATTCCTTAGATAATTTCATTTTTTCAGCAATTGCTACAGCATACTTTGCAATATTTTCGGAATGATTCAATGTATATGTATCTCTGGAATCTAAAGCATTCGCCAGAGCTTTTGTTAACTCTATATTATCTTCTTTGACTTTTTGAGCATTCTTCATTAATCCAACCGATATGAAGGTTATGACAAGATATGTGAGTAAACAAATAATAAAACTCATGGCATCATCTGATGGTTCAGGTATTAGGAAGAATCTATATGTAACGACTAACGTAGTAAAAAAGATTAAAAACCAAAGGGATTTGTTGTAAAAACCGTAAAAAAATGACAGTAAAAATATAAAGTATAAAATAATTGCTCTCATTTTGAAGAAAAAACTATTTAAAAGGACACTTAAAATCAATAGGATAAAGAAACCGAAGCGAAAGTAGGTATGATTGTTCAACCAATTATTGAGCATTTTTCTATTCAGTCTCCTGACTAATCCTTTTTAATAATGAATGTAAACTATGGAAATTCGGCTTTCGATGATATCTTTCATTCCAATTTGTATTACTTCTTGAACTATTGATTGTTGTCCCCCTGTTGCTGTACACATAATAACTTTTGCTTTAGGGTCGAATTTTATTATCTCTTTTAAGGCATCAACACCATCCAATAAAGGCATAGTAATATCCATTATTACGATATCAGGTGAATAGAGTAATAGAGTTTGTACATTTCGATTGCTTGTACACCGTTTTCTGCCTCTATTATATTATCAACGTTTGCTTTTAATAGAATGTTCTTCAAATGAGTCCTCATAAAGAGAGAATCATCCACAATTAGAATGTCTTTCAATAGAAACATTTCCTTTCAATAAATTTAAGGCAATTTAGGAAAGTTAAATCTAAGATGTATGAAAAATATACAGGAATATTCCTGGCAACCAGGCTACCATGACGAAAATACGTTTTAGGCCCTTGGCTTTGCGTCTTTTACTTTCATAAAATTTGCCCTTGCCAATTTTACCACAACTAATGATGTCGATAAATTCCGAAATTTGTAAATAAATAATTGTTATGTAATAAAACAATTCTTACATTTCTATGATTACTTATACATGGTTGAGTAAATAGTGCAATGCCTTTATTATAATGAGAGTAGGATACTCTCATTATCCTTACCTTTTTCAAATAGCTGAGCTTTAGAGGTACGGCAATAAGTAGATCCATGTTAGAACCACTCCGTTTTCCAGGCTACGGGGTGGTTATTTTTTATATGATTTAATCAATAGAGTTGCAACCATAACGCTAATGGATTTTTTTTGGATATTTTTTTAAAAAATCTATTGACTAAATGAAACAAGTCATTATATTATGACTACAGATAATTTTTTATATATTTTTTGATATTTAAAGCTAATTTTACTTAGATTTTCAATTCAATACGTTTAACTTTCATGTTTCCAAGGGGTAAGTATGTCCTTTTTTTGGAAAAGAGGTTAGGTGTTGTATTGATGTCTAAGTAAGATTAGCTTTTTTTGTTCCTTGAAAACTCCATACCTGTCTTATTTATTCTTCGTTCCTCTTACATAGTTGAAGTCTGTCGATGAAGAACGGACTTCAACAAGATGTTAAAGGAGTGATTTCCCATGAGAAATTGTGTTAGTTGAACCCTAAGAGAATTGCTGTATTTTCCAATCTGATAAAAAGGAGAAGATGACAAATGAAAACTTTAGTAAAAAGAAAACACTCAGGGATAATCAATGTAAAGAGCGAAAATGATCAAACTGAACTATATTTGCACCAACTGGAAGCTATGAATGCAATGGATAATAAAATACTCGCAACAGATAAATTTGCAGGATTAGTTGTTTTGCCAACAGGTGGGGGCAAGACAACGACAGCAGTTCGATGGGCATTGGAGAGATTTATAAACTATGGAAAGAAGGTATTATGGATTGCTCATCGTCATGCTTTATTAGAACAAGCCCTATCGGATTTTAAGTCAAATGCATATTCAAACATAGTAAATAATAGAGCAGGATTTAGATATAGAATTGTCTCAGGACAACATGACAGACCTGCCAACATTAAAAAAGATGATGATATTTTAGTTGCGAGTAAAGACAGCCTGTATAGAGGTATTCACCATTTAGTGAACAATTGGCTGAAATATAATGATGATGTATTACTTGTGATAGATGAGGCACATCATGCTACGGCAAAAACTTATAGGGAAATTATAGAGATTGTGAATAAAAAAACAAGAAGGTCAAAGATATTGGGACTGACTGCCACCCCGTTTCGAACTGCAGAAAAGGAAAGAGGCTTACTAAAAAAAGTTTTTGTGGATGATATCATCTACGAAGTCAGTCTGAGAACACTTATTTCAAGAGGTATTTTAGCAAGACCTATATTCGAAAAAATACAAACACACATTCCAATAGGTAAACTAAATGGCGAAGATTTGAAAAGCATTGAGATCTTTAACAGTATTCCTCCAAAAATTTCCTCTCACATTGCAACAAACAAAATTAGAAACAACAGAATAGTTGAATCTTATGTGAAAAATAAAGAGGAATATGGAAAGTTGCTTGTGTTTGCTATCAATAAAACTCATGCAATAACTCTGAATACATTGTTTAGGGAAAAAGGAATTTTGTCCGATTATGTAATATCGGAAGGTTCCGATATGCAAACAGAAGTAGATTTGTCTCCAAGGGCAATTAAAGAAAAGATTAGAAGATTTAAAAATGGTGAATTAGAAGTGTTAATTAATGTAAATATCTGTACTGAGGGAACAGATATACCAGCAGTACAAACTGTATTTTTAACAAGAGAGACTACTTCGAACATTTTAATGACTCAAATGATTGGAAGGGCTTTGAGAGGACCAAGAGCTGGTGGGACAGAAAAAGCATACATCGTTAGCTTTGTTGATGACTGGCAAGACAAAATTGCTTGGGTTAATCCTTCTCAACTTTACAGGGGAGGGGGTGATTTTGAAGAACAAGAGAGTTCTACACCAGCAAAGATTTCGAGGTATGTATCAATAAAGAGCATTGAGGAATTTGTAAAAGTTGCAGATAGTTTAATAAAGACAGAAGAATTGGCAAAATTAGAGTTTGGTAAGTCAATTCCAGTCGGCATTTATTCGTTCTCATTAAAGAAGAAATTAGAAGAGGGTGAAGAGAATGAAGAAAATTGTGAAATATTAGTTTATGATAGCACTCAACAGGCGTATAACAAATTTATAGAAAATTTACCAATTATCTATTCAGACGACGAATTAAGAGAAAAAGGATATTTGAATGCTGATAGAATGATTGGTTTAGCACGATATGTTGCTTGTGAGTTCTTTTCAAATATTGAACTAATTCCTGGCGATTTAACGTCAGATATTATAGATATTCTTAGTTATTATCGAACAACAGGTCAAAAGCCAGTCTTTTTAAAATTCAATGATAGGGAAAAATACGATATATCCAAAGTCGCCCGTCATATTTATGTAAATGAATTAGGGGGGAAGAGAAAGAAAGATTATATTGATGAAGTATGGGAGAGTGAAGAAACGTTCTTTAAAATCTACTTTAATGGAAACAAATTATATTTCAGAAAATGTATTGATATGGAATTGTTAAAATTAGAAGAGCCAGAGATGTTTGATAATAAACAGAAACTTTCGATGCCTGCATAAATTTGAAGGTAAATAGGGTTGTCCTTTTTGGAGGATGACCTCTATTTTTTTATACTATTCCATAACTTCCGCAAAAATTTCGTTATCAAAATCCTCTTCCTATCTATGATATATAGATCATTACGATCATAAAACAGGATTTCCATTTTGGAAAACGTAAAAAAGGAGAGGATTGTTTTGAGTAAGGAGCAACAACAAATGAAAGATGATTTTGGGAAAATGTTAAAAAGGTTGAGGGTAGAAGCACGCCTCTTTTTTATTTTCAATAAAGTTATCAGATAGAATTGAAACCGATAACAAACAAAGTTAGAATAAGAATTGAGTAAGAAAAAAATAATAAATTAGTTAGAATTGAATAACAATTTTGTCAATGGGGTGAGCTTTTGGAGCTAAAGCGTTTTTATCGAACTCAAAGGGAATTAGCTGTTGCATTAAACCAATTAATCGATAGTTATTGGGCAGATCAGTTGAAGGAAGACGAGCTGGATGCGTATGTTAAAAAATTATATGAAAATAATAACGACAAACTACTTAAAAATAATGAATATACAAAAGTCGTCATACAGCAATGTGGTAAACGACGATTAGCGATTGTTAGTAAAATTTTGGATATTTCAAGGGAAAACAGTATTGTCTGAAAGTGAGGAATGTATGACAATGGAATTAGAGTATTCTTCTGTCTTAACAGGTGCTGGATTTATGCTTTACGAGGTGAAACAAATCGCAAAATTAAAAGAGCAAGGTTTTTCGGATAAGGAGATTCGGCAGAAAGTTTTAGAGGAGAATATTTTTCAATACGACAAATTATCAAGCGTGAAAAGAGCAATGCCTTATATTTTAAAGCGCGTAGATTTGTTAGATGATACGTTGCGCCAGCTTCTTATCGAAGAGTCATTTGAAGTCGGGAAAGTTATTAACTTATACGCCATTATGAAGTTTGATCGTTTGTTTTTTGAGTTTATGCAAGAAGTCATTCAAGAGAAGCTTTCGAATAATAACTACTATTTAGATAAAGTAGATGTGAATTCATTTTTTGAGCAAAAAATGGAGCAAAGTGAATTTATGAGTTCCTGGTCGGAAACAACTGTTGCAAAGCTTAAGCAAGTGTTTAAAAAAATCTTGCTACAAGTAGGTATGCTAAAAGATTTAAAGTCAGGCGAATTAAATCGCATGCTGATTGATGATCGAATTAATGAGCACCTCCACCTAATAGGCGATAAAAATTATTTAAGAGCGATGGGGGAGTGAGAATATGGCAACTTTAAATGAACGATTAAGCTTAATTAGCAAACGTATTAAAGAGGATAAATTTATCGAAGGTCGAGGCTTAGGTAATGAAATTAGCTTCTACATTTTCGACTATGATCCAAAAGATGAATTAATCGTACGTGACCATGTAGCAAATCTTCATAAAGAATTTAAGGGCGGACTGTACGATCGAAGAATGATTGAATTTGATTTGTATAAAATGCTCATTGAAATTACGAAAGAGAAACGAATTTTTGATCGCATTCCAGAAATGGAAGCAAGACAGGGTAAAGATGCGCTCTTTAAAGCAATGACAACCTTTGCAAAGCCTGATATGTTTTTAGCAAAAATTAAAGAGCAAATCGGTGACCACAATGTTGTGTTATTAACAGGCGTTGGGAAAGTATACCCATTCGTCCGTTCACATAACATTTTAAACAATTTACAAGAAGTGTTAGATAAAACGCCTGTCATAATGTTTTTCCCAGGTGAATACGATGGCCAATCATTACAGCTATTCAGCAAATTTAAGGACGATAATTATTACCGTGCGTTTCGTTTAGTCGACTAATTGGAGGGATACAAATGCAGTTAAAGCAAATGTTTTTAAAAGATATTGAACGCGATATTCGTGGCGTTATTAAAGTCGGACAAAAAAATGAAGAAGATATTTATCAAGAGTTAGATGAGTACGTTGTAACCAAAGAATTACATGGTCACTTCTCAAAGTTTTATGAAAACTATTTAAAAGGTATTCATGGTAATACAGATAAAATGGGCGTATGGATTTCAGGCTTCTTCGGTTCGGGTAAATCGCACTTTTTAAAAATTCTGGCTTACCTTTTAGAAAATAGTCCAGTGCAAGGGAAAAAGCCTGTCGATTTCTTTAGCGACAAAATTAAAGATTCACTTGTTTATGCCAATATGGAGCGTACTGCTGATGTTGAAACAGAAGTTATTTTATTCAATATCGATTCGAAAAGCGCTTTAGATAATAAGTCAAAAGAAGATGCCATTTTGCGTGTGTTCATGAAGGTGTTTTATGAGCACAGAGGCTATTACGGGGACATCCCAGGTGTAGCAGAGATGGAGAAGTATTTAGACGAACAGGGCGTATACGATACATTCAAGGCAGAATTTGAAGCACTTGCAGGCGAGTCATGGGAAGAGCGTCGTAACAGCTTCTACTTCGACCGTGATTATGTGATCGGTGCTTTAGTGAAAGCAAATAATATGACAGAGGAATCAGCTGGCAACTGGTTTGACAACGGTGTCAACAACTTTGAAATTAGCATTGAAAAGTTTGCGAAGGACGTCAAATCGTACATTGATTCTAAGGGCTCTAACTTTCATTTAGTATTCCTTGTAGACGAGATTGGGCAATACATTGGTGACAACCGCAATTTGATGCTTAACTTACAAACGCTTACAGAAGATTTGGGGACGTATGCACAAGGTAAAGTGTGGATTATGGTTACTTCTCAGGAAAGCATCGATTCAATTATTAAAGTAAAAGGGGACGACTTCTCACGTATTCAAGGACGTTTTGATACGCGTCTGTCGTTATCATCGATTTCAGTAGACGAGGTTATTAAAAAGCGTATTTTAGAAAAACAACCGCATATTCACGATCGCTTACGTGCGGATTTCCCGAATAAAAGTGCTGTTTTGAAAAACTTAATTAGTTTTAAAGAAAGTACAGCCGACCTACGTGGCTATGCAGATGATGTGGAATTTGCGGAAGTGTATCCGTTTGTACCATATCAATTCAAATTATTACAAAATGTATTTGAGCAAGTGCGTAAACATGGTTCATCTGGTAAGCATTTATCAGAAGGTGAGCGCTCAATGCTGTCAGCGTTCAAGGAAGCAGGCTTGCAGTTCAAAGATGCTGAGGAAGGGGCTTTAATTCCGTTCTATGCCTTTTACGACACGATTAAAGAGTTTTTAAATCCAACAATTACGCGTGTAATTGAAGGGGCAAAAGTAAACCCAGCGCTTGCTGACGATGACTTTAATACAGACCTTTTAAAAGTCCTGTTCATGATTAAGTACATTAAAGAGCTTCCAGCAAACATTGATAATATTGCAACGTTAATGGTGACACATATCGATGAAGATAAGCTGGAGCTAAAAGAAAAAATTCAACGTGCATTAAGAAAGCTAATCGGTCAAACGTTAATCGGACAAAACGGCGATCACTTCATTTTCTTAACGGATGACGAACAAGATATTAACCGAGAAATCAAGCAAATTACGATTGATGAAGAAGTAGTGAAGCGTGAATTAGCACAATATATTTTCCAAGATTTATATGAGGAAAAGCGTTTTGCATATTCGAAGCAATATACATTTGCATACAACCAAATGATGGATGAAAAAGCTTATGGCTCACAATCTGCATCGATTGGGCTACAAGTATTATCTCCGCTGTCAGATCACTATCAAAAGAGTGATCAGGAGCTTATGATGATGTCTTCGCGTCAGGATGAATTGATCGTCAAACTGGGTGGCAATGAGGCGTATGTCGAGGAAATTGAGGAAGCGCTTCGCATTGAAGAATACCGTAAGAAAAAGAACATTACACAACTCGCCGAAAACATTCAAAATATTTTAAACAATAAACAGGCAGAAGTGCGCGAAAGAAGACGTCGTGTACGTGAACTGTTAGAGGATGCCATTAAAGACGGGGCATTTTATGTGAACGGTGAAAAGTTAGATGTGAAAGGTTCTTCGGTAAAAGAAAAAATTAACACAGCCTTTAAGCATTTAGTAGATAACACGTATACAAAATTGGCGTATGTCAAAGAGTTTATCGAGCAGGAACGTGAACTCATTTCGATTCTTTCAGCAGACGAGCAACAAGTGACATTTGATGAACAAATGAATGGCAGTCCAAATGCGTTAGCGAAAAGCGAAGTAATGGAATATATCAACTTCCAAGAAGAGTTACAAAAGCAAGTACGCGTGAAATTAATTTATGACCGCTTTACAGATAAACCTTTCGGATGGAAACAGTTAGATATTGCAGGGTTAATTGCTCAGCTATTAAAAGAGCAAAAAATTCGCATTCGCTACAATTCGGAGTATTTAGAGCCAGGGCAAGATACGAATAAGTTAGTGACGGTGTTCGGCAAAACAGCGGAAGCGGATAAAGGCATCATTACAAAGCGTGTTAAAGTAGATGAAGCATTATTGCGAAGAGCGAAGAGTATTTGTCGAGAAATTTTCCCGCCAATGGATTTACCAGATGATGAAGATGGCTTAATCCATGCAATTCGTAACGCGATCCGTGACCAAGTTGCAGAAATCAATCAGTATAAAGCGAACTATGCAACGAAAGTAAAATATCCAGGGCTTAGCTTATTAGACAAAGGCTTAGAATATTTCGGGCAGTTTACACAGCAATTGGATAATGTTTCGTTCCTAACGAAATTAAAAAATATGGAAGACGATTTAGCGGATTGGAAAGACGATGTCAGCCTTGTGAAAAGCTTCTTCAGTACGAATCAAAAAGATTTATTTGAACAAGGCGTAAATGCACTTGCCAAATATGAAGAAAATAAACCTTATTTAGCAAGCACTGAAGTAGAGGAAGCGATGAATGCACTTCGTGACATTGTACAAGATCCAATCCCTTACAAAAAAATTAAAGATATTTCAACTTATGTACATGTATTGAACAATGAAATGGTCGCTATATTAGCTGATAAAAAAGCATTAGCACAACAGAAATTAAAAGCAGACTACGATGAATGCACGCTTCACGCAAAGCAGTACGGTGTATCACAGGGAACGAAGCAACGAATTGAAGGCTACTATGATGGTTTACATGCAAACCTTGCTCAATTTGAGGACATTTTTAAAGTAGATGCTACGATTTCACAAAGCGCGAACTTTAAAGAGCAGACGTTAAAATCGATTCACCGAGAAATTGAGGAATGGAAGCGCCAAAAGGCATTAGACCAGGTGGTTGCAGGCGATACTGGTGTAGAGCCACCAACTGTCACTGAAGATGAAATCCAAAAAGAAGTAGTCGATGTGAAGCGTTTAGTAGCGATTAAAACATTAGCTACAGAAGAAGACGTGGATGCGTACATTAATACGTTATCATCTAAGTTAAAAGCAATTATTAAGCAAAATAAGCAAATTGAGTTCGAAGATTAGGAGTGAGTGAAGTGAATAAAAGCGCACTAAAAAAGTTCGCAATAGAAGCACGTAAAGAGCTGTTAGAACGTGTTGAGCTTCAAGCGAGAAAAATTGGGATAACTGCTGACTCCAATCAGAAAGCAACAGTTGAAAGTTCGGATGCCGTCTTTATCGACGGCAAACAGCTTTCAGATGTTGAAAGACGCCAGCGTAATAAGTTAATCAAACGAATTGAAGAAATCGGCTTTGACCGTGTGATGGAGGAAACAGCATATACATGGTTTAACCGTTTCATCGCACTACGCTTTATGGAAGTAAATGATTACTTACCAACGAAAGTACGTGTTTTATCATCATATAATGTGGACAGTGCAGAGCCAGATATGATGAAAGAAGCACTATCGCTTGATTTAGAATTAGACAAAGAACTTGTTTATGAACTGAAAATGGCGAATAAGACGGATGAACTGTTTAAGTATTTAATTAAAGTGCATTGTAACGATTTAAACCGCTATATGCCGTTTATGTTTGAAACAATTGAAGATTACAAAGAAATCCTATTCCCAGAAGGGTTACTTGGAACAGACTCATTTGTACGTCAAATGACAAATCCTAATGTGATTGCTGAAAGTGATTGGGAAAGTGTTGAGATTATTGGATGGTTGTATCAGTATTATATTTCTGAAGAAAAAGACGAAGTATTTGCTAACTTGAAAAAGAATATTAAAATTTCCAAAGAAAAGCTTCCAGCGGCCACACAATTGTTTACTCCAAATTGGATTGTGCGTTATATGGTTGAAAATTCATTAGGGCGAATTTGGATGGAAAGTTACCCAGAGAGTTCACTAAAAGAACAATGGAAATATTATTTAGATGAAGCTGAACAAGAAGAAGCAGTGAAAAAACAACTTGAAGAAATTCGCTATAATAATGTAAATCCAGAAGAAATTACATTCCTTGATCCTTGTTGTGGAAGTGGACATATCCTTGTATATGCATTTGATGTATTTTACGAGATGTATCTTGAAAAAGGATATGTGGAAAATGAAATCCCACATTTAATTTTAAGCAAAAATTTATTTGGTTTAGATGTAGATGACCGTGCAGTGCAATTAGCCTCGTTTGCATTGATGATGAAGGCAAGAGGAAAATCTCGCAGAGTATTTAGAAATGCTATAAAGCCGAATATTTATGTGATACAAGAAAGCAATTGGTTAACTGAGGAAATGATTCGAGCTATTGCTAATAATGATGATTCAGATAGTATTTTAAGAGCTATCAAAGATACTTTCATGAACGCTAAAGAATACGGTTCTCTAATAGATATTGAATTTATTGATTTGGATATTTTAGAACATGCACTTGAAAAGTATAAGTTTGAAGAGGTAAACCTTTTCGAATTCGCAGATAAAGAAGTTGTAGTAGAAAGATTACCAATGATAATAAATCAATTGAAATTATTAACTCAAAAATATGATGTTGTATGCACAAATCCACCGTATATGGGGAGAAATGGAATGAATGCGAATATAGTAAAGTTTCTTGATGGTAAATTTCCTGATTCAAAAAGCGATTTATTCGCCACCTTCATTGAAAGAGGATTTGAATTATTAAAAACATCTGGTTTTAATAGCATTGTTACAATGCAATCTTGGATGTTTTTACCAAGTTACGAGAGATTAAGAAAGAAAATTATAGATAAAAAAACAATTACAGCTTTATTGCATATGGATAATATGGTAATGGGAATAGCTTTTGGAACATCTGCTACAGTTTTTAGGAATGCTCAAATTAATAGATATAAGGGCACTAGCGTCGCATTAAAATAATCCAACGCGTTTAATTAAACTGAAATTTCTGTCATCTATTCCAAGCATAAAAAAATCCTTTATACTGGTTGGT
>NZ_JBIWBA010000026.1:0-42942 GCF_044760715.1 Lysinibacillus sp. NPDC098008 | reverse complement strand
CATTTATTCCTCCATTTAAATTCCAGAGAAACTTGGTCTGTGATAAGAAATATGACAAAACGAACTCAGGTCAGTTAGCTATGAATAATTCGGGTGAAAAACTATTTACGACATTAGAAAAAATATTTGGTAAGGGTAAGAAGACCTTAGAAACAACGTAAGGGGGCGTAACGATGAATTGGCAATTTTTATTTGAAACATTTTTTGTGGCATTATCAGGTGTTCCAGTTGCGCTTCTTGTGACAGTTGTTGCTTTGCTAATTGCGCTACCGCTTGGATTTTTACTAGCCTTAACAAGAATTAATAAAATCCCTGTTATCCATCATCTAGCAAAAGTTTATGTGTCCTTTGTAAGAGGGACACCGATTATTATACAAATTTTTATTATTTATAGCAGTATTCCATTAATCTTAAAAATGATTTTTGAAAAATATAATATTGCCTATGATATTTATAAAATTAACCCAATTTGGTATGCCTTTATCGTTTTTGCATTTAGCTCAACAGCGATATTAATTGAGGTGTTCCGTTCGGCATTAAGCACTATTGAAAAAGGGCAGCTAGAAGCGGCATATTCTGTAGGATTGACAACGTTCCAAGCGTATCGTCGCGTTATTATTCCCCAAGCTTTAGTTGTTGCACTGCCAAATATTTGTACAGCTACAGTTAATCTAATTAAAGCAACCTCTTTAGGCTATGCTATGTCCTTACCTGAAATTACCTTGAAGGCAAAGGTAGCAGCTAATGTTGGCTACAATTATGTAGAGGCTTATTTGGATATCTTTATTGTGTATTTAATTTTATGTAGTACAGTCGAATACTTATTTAAGCGATATGAAAAATATTTAAGCAAATACAAAGCGGCGAATGTCTAAGAGGTGAATAAGCATGTTAGAAATTAAAAATATCCATAAATCATTTGGGGCTAATGAAATATTAAAGGGCGTTGATTTAGCAATTGATAAAGGTGATGTGGTTGTTATTTTAGGTCCTAGTGGGTCAGGAAAAACAACATTATTGCGTTGCATTAATTTTTTAGAAAAGGCAGATCAAGGGCATGCAACATTTGGCGATATTGAAGTGGATTTTCAACATATTAAGAAAAAGGATATACATGCCATTCGTCAGCGTGTCGCATTTGTCTTCCAAAACTATAATCTTTTTACCAATAAAACAGCGTTGGAAAATGTAACGGAGGGGCTAATTATTGGACGTAAAGTTCCAAAGGCGGAGGCTATTGATATTGGTAAAAAAGCACTTGATAAAGTAGGGTTATCTGAAAAATATGATGCATATCCAAGTCAGCTATCTGGGGGTCAGCAGCAACGGGTAGGGATTGCACGTGCTGTTGCATTAAATCCTGATATTATTTTATTTGACGAGCCAACATCTGCACTTGACCCTGAGCTAGTAGGTGAGGTTTTGCAGGTCATGAAAAATATTGCAGCAGAGGGTACAACGATGCTTGTTGTCACACATGAAATGGGCTTTGCTAAAGACGTTGCTAACCGTGTTATTTTTATGGATGGTGGTGTTGTCGTTGAGGAAGGCAATCCCCATGATATTTTTGTCAATCCAAAAGAGGAACGTACAAGGAAGTTTTTAAAGCGTGTTATTCCAGAGGATTATACATTCTACATTTAATAGGTAGCAAAAAATCCACTCTCAGCATGATAGCGAGGTGGATTTTTAATATCACTGCAGGAAAGGTGTTAATTTATTGATGGAGTAAATATGCAGCTCATGCATAGCTCGTGTGCAGGCTGTATAAAAATAGTGACGTTCGGTTTCTCTTGAATAGGTGGCGGCAGAAGCATTATAAATAATGACAGTGTCAAATTCGATTCCTTTCGCCATATAAGCTGGTAGCAGTAAAATACCCTTTTTAAATTGCTTTGTATTATGGGTAATTAGCTGAATGTCTACTTGACGGCTTAATTGCTGATAGGCAGTGGCACATTCAGCGGCAGTTTTACAAATAACTGCAATTGTATCGAATTTATGTGATAGATGATGAATGGTTTGAGTAATTTGTGCTGTTAATTCTACTTCATTTGGCACAATGGTAATGGAAGGCTCTGGACCATTTCGATTGAATGCCTCTACCTCACTGCCATCATTTAAAATTTTAGCTGTAAGCTGGATAATTTGCTTTGTCGAACGATAGCTTTTCGTTAAAATCATTTTTTCTGCCTGCTCGCCATATAATTTAGGATTGAGCAGGGAAGGATTATCGAAAGTATGTGGATGAATTGTTTGATGCCCGTCACCTAAAATTGTCATACGTGCCTTTGGAAATAATTGTTGTAATAATATTAATTGAAATGGTGAATAGTCCTGTGCTTCATCAATCAAAACATGATGAATCATTGTATTGGTTTGCTGTCCTTCAATTTTGTCCTGCAAATATAAAAATGGTGCAGCATCTTCGTAAGTAATTAGACGTTTTGCTAAACTAGGGAGCGTTTGCTGGCAAATATCCTCCCAATGATCTGGAACAAGGTGCTGTAACTTTTGATAAACGGCATTATTCAAATCAAAGAGCTGACGATAAATGCCTAATATATGCACAAATTTTAATTGTTTAATGGAGTTGCGTAATGGCTTCAATTGCTTTTTAACAATGTGCTTTGCTAATTTCTTTTGTTCTTGATCGAAATCATCAAATGAATTTTCCGTAAAGCGACCTTCATATAATAGTTCGCTATAAGATTTTGTGTAGTCTTCTTTATCTAATAGCTCAACAGCCTCTTCTACCCATTCCTTTGTCCATTCTGTTTTTTCAAATTTTGCAAGCCTTTGCAATAGCCATTTCTTCACAAGCTGTAGACGATCTGGTATGGAGAGGGAGGAAGGGAATGAATAAAAGTATTCAGCAATTTCCTGTGCTGTAATAATTCGTTCTCCACGAAAAACAATATTTTTAAATAATAAACCTTCATTAGATAAATGACTGATATATTGATCCATTAATTGCTTGTAGGCAAGGCTTGCCTTAAAAGTAATACTGCTTAGCTTCATTTCATAAAAGGTGCTATCCTTTTCCGTTAAAAGCTGTTCAAGCTGCTCATAAGGATATTCCAACTGAAATTGGCGGCCTAAACGCTTTTCGATATACTCTGAAAATGTTAGCTGCTGCATATTATCTTCACCTAAATCAGGCAAAACGGTATGGACATATTGATTAAATAGCTGGTTAGGTGTGATAAGTAAAATTTGATCGGCTGTTATTTCATTGCGATAACGGTACAATAAATAGGCAACTCGTTGAAGCGCAACGGCTGTTTTACCACTACCTGCAACACCCTCTACAATCAGGTAGCGTGAGTGAAGATGGCGGATAATTTTATTTTGCTCAGCCTGAATTGTTGCCACGATACTGCGAATATGCTCATTAGCATTTTGTGCAAGAATATCGAGCAATAAATCATCGCCGATTGTAAGACCTGTATTAAACATTGATTGGAGTTCACCATTTTTAATAATAAACTGTCGCTTTAATAGCATCTTGCCATGAACTTTTTCTGTACTTGTTGTATAGTAAGCATCGCCGGGGGTGTGATCATAATACATACTGGATATAGGTGCTCGCCAGTCATAAATTACAATATTTTCATCCTGCTGATCTAACAATGTGGCAACGCCTATATAAATTTTTAAAGGCTCCTGCTGACCATCCTGTAAAAAATCGATTCGTGCAAAATAGGGCGATTGCTGTAAACGTTCATAAACCTTCATATTACGAATGGCACGCTGCTGTGCAAGCTCTGAATCGGAGAGCAGCTCTACCTGCTGTTTAATCGCCATAAATGTTTCATCCACATCCTCAGCAGTATCTAGATTGACACGAACATCATCCCAAAAGGTTTTCCTGATCGTACCAGCATTTTCTTTAAAGCCCTTTTCTTTATACAGTAGCTCCTTTATTTTATTATCAATGATCGTTAAACAATGCATAAGGTAATGCTTTTCTTCGAGCCATTCATTTTGATTTTCCAACGTTTCCTCACATTCCTCTCCATAGTTTATAGGGTGAATCAATTGAGAAATTTATCATACTGCTAGTGGCGCAAGAAATATAGACTAATAATTTTTGTAAATTTATGCTATAATAAAAGTGTAAAGAAAAGATATATTGAATGATAAAGGCTGTTCCACAAATAATTGGAGCAGTCTTTTTTATATGCGAAATACGCCAATAGTATTCCTAATTTCAGCAAAATTATGATAAGAGCTTGTTTATGATAAGTGAAAGCTTCTACCTTTTAAATTATTTATCGCTATTGTAATCTAGTATTTATATGAAAGGAGGTGAAAAATATGAAGGTTATTTTTACAGTAGGATTACCTGGAAGCGGAAAAAGCACATTTGTCCAAAAGCTTGCCAAAGGTGAAAATGCGGTTATTCTTTCAAGTGATGCGATTCGTCAGGAGTTATTTGGCGATGCGACAAGGCAAAAATCACGTATTGTGTTTCGCATTTTATATGAACGACTGAATGAGCTTGTAGCAAAAGGTCACTCTGTTATTGTGGATGCTACCAATATTGAGCGAGAGCGAAGGATGTTTGCACTGCATAAATTACCAAGCTCTATTCAAAAGGAATGCTATTACTTTGACACGCCCTATGCTAAATGTGTTGCAAGAAATCAACGGCGCAAGCGTCAAGTACCATTAGCAATTATGGAAAAAATGAGAAAGCATTTAGAGCTTCCGACAGTAGGAGAAGGCTTTGACAAGGTGCATATTGTACATGAGGCAGAACCCTATAATATTTCGATGCAGCAATTTATCGAGCTTATTCAGCAAAAGCCTACTTATGAGGAGCTTTTCCAAGCATTACAAGCTGTCCCTTGCTTTAAAGAAATTTATCGCTTTAATCAGGAAAACCCATATCATCAATTTTTACTATGTCAGCATACGTATTTTGTTTTTTCCTATATAAATGAATATTATCTGGAAAATGACAAACTAGCCTTGCAAATCGCTGCATTGTTCCATGATGTGGGCAAGCCATTTTGTAAAAAGTATAAGCCATTGCAAGAACGCTATGGCTATTTTGGACATGAAAATGTTTCTGCACAAATCGTTTGCCATTTTTTACTTGAGCTAGGCTTTAAGGAGGATTTTGTATTAAAGGTTGTTTATTTAGTGCAGTTTCATATGCTTATCCAGTATGGTGGTGATAGAGGCAGTAGTCAAATTTATCATTTACTAGATGGCGATTTATTGACAAGGCTTTATTTTTTCCGTGAGGCGGATCAATTTGCCAAATAGAAAGGATGTGAGAAAATGACAAACTATATAAAATATCCACGAAGCTTTCATTTACCTTGGAGCAGAGGCTATACACATGATGATAAGGTTGCTAAAAATATTGAGCACTTTATTGGTAAAGAAGTAGTTGTGACCGAAAAGCTAGATGGTGAAGGTACAACGCTTTACAAAGATTATATGCATGCAAGGAGTATTCATTCAGCGAATCACCCTTCAAGAAATTGGGTGAAAACATTCCATGCAAGCTTTGCTTATCGGATTCCAGATGGCTGGCGCTTATGTGGTGAAAATGTTTATGCAAAGCATTCGATTTATTATCAAGCACTAACAAGCTATTTTTATTTATTTAGTATTTGGAACGAAGAAAATATATGCTTAAGCTGGGACGAAACAGTAGCATATGCGGCTGAATTAGGTATTGAAACGGTTCCTGTTTTATATCGCGGTATTTTTGATGAAGAAAAAATTAAATGTACATTTACAGGAAAATCAATATTTGATGGTGAGCAAGAGGGCTATGTGATTCGCAATGCAGCTGCCTTTCATTACAATGATTTTCAATATAATTTAGGGAAATTTGTTAGACCACAGCATGTTCAAACAAGTGAGCATTGGCTACAGGAAGAAATTATTCCAAATAAATTAAATAGCTAAACAATGAGTGGGGAAGGGACTGAGAACAATGTAATACTTTATAAAGAACAATCACCTATTTTTAATTATGAGGAAGAATGTAATGGTCGCATACCCCTATTAAATGGGGCTTACAGGTTCGATTCCTGTCATCCTCCTATAAATATGAAAATGTCAAAGTATTATTTAACTTATATTTTGACATTTTTTTATTTTTTTAGCCTAAATTTAACCTTCAACTGCTATTTTCGATAAAGAGTGGACGAAAAATAGGAGGTAGATGGATATGAAGGGAACATTAATTGGTAATGCAGTCGTATTAAGTTTATTGATGGGTGGAGGAGAAATAGTTTCTGCTCATAAAGCAATTCAGTCACTTGATATGGAAGGCATGGATTTAGAAGCAAATTTAATGGAAATCCGAGCAAAACGAATACAGCTATTAGATAAACAGCTAAAGGGTCAAACAGTAGTTGTTGAGCAGAAGAATCAGGAAATGGCTGTATTAAAGGACCAGCTTACAGCGCTACAGAGTGAAGATACGAAACAGATAGAAGCAATAAAGGCACAATTAGATGCTGTAAGTAATTCGTATCAAATGGAAATAGAGCATTTACAAAGCCTAAAGAAAAAACGCAGGGAGGTGCTGACGAACTTTATGAAAACAATGCAAGACCGTCACTCAGCTATCTTTGGAAGTATACACTAAATAAAAGGCGGATTTGGACAATGCTTAATGGACCAAATCCGCTTTTTGCTTATTTTGTATAGTTATCGAAATAGCCTTGAATATAAACCATTGGTGTTCCTTTATCACCAGAGCCTGATGTTAGGTCAGATAGGGAACCAATAAGGTCTGTTAGACGACGAGGTGTTGTTCCCTGCGCAGCCATTTGACCTGTTAAATCTTCATCTTTATTTTGGATATAATCAGAAATTGCTGCTTTTAATTCTTCCCCTCGAAGGTTTGCAAAGTCATTATCCGCTAAGTATTTTAATTTAACTTCGTTAGGTGTGCCATTTAAGCCTGCTGTATATGCTGGAGAAACAACTGGATCTGCAAGTTCCCAAATTTTGCCGACGGGGTCTTTAAATGCACCATCACCATAAATCATCACTTCAATTGTTTTACCAGTCGTTTCTTTAATTTTAGCTTGGATACCATCAACAATTGGCTGACATGTATGCGGGAATAGCTTGATGCTATCTTCTGTTGCTTTGTTTGAGCCAAGTAGACCATACTCAGCATTAAAGCCAGAGCCGTTAATTGATTCTGCTAAAATATTATCAAGGCTGTAAACCTTTTCAGCACCGTTTGCTGTTAAAATACGTTTTGTGCGGAAGCGTGTATGGATATCACATGTTAGTACACTCTTTGTATAATCTAAAATTGTTTTCGGGTTATTTGAGAAAATTACTTCACATGCAGCGCCCTCTGCTTCAATTAGCTCTTTATAGTATTCAATATAATCTACGCCTGTAAATGTATGCTTTTTATAGCCAAAATGCTCGCGGAATTCAGCTTCATTTAATGTATCTGTCCAAGGGTTAATGCCTTTTACATCTAGCTCATCAATATCTACAAGATGATTGCCAACCTCGTCAGATGGGTAGCTTAGCATTAAAACAACCTTTTTAACGCCTTTTGCAATCCCACGTAAGCAGTTTGCGAAGCGATTACGACTTAAAATTGGGAAAATCACACCAACTGTATCATCGCCAAATTTTGCTGCTACATCGATAGCGATATCATCAATTGTTGCATAGTTCCCCTGTGCGCGTGCCACAATAGATTCTGTTATTGTCACGATATCGCGATCTTCAATTGTGTAGCCTTCTACCTTTGCAGCGTTTAGCACTGTATCAACAACGATTTGTTCAATATTATCACCTTCGTTAATAATGGGACCACGAAGACCTCTTACTACTGTACCAATTACACGTTCCAACTTAATCTCTCCTTATTCGTCATTCCTAAAGTGAAATCAAACTCATATAGTTTTACTATACGCTTCAACAATGATATAAGTAAAATTAATAGTTCATATAATAGCTATAAGGAGTGCTTATATGATAGGGAAATTAGATTTATATCGTGTTTTTAGTGTTGTTGCTAAAAATAATAGCTTTTCAAAGGCGGCTAAGGATTTATATATGACCCAGCCAGCCGTTAGTCAAGCAATGATGCAGCTAGAAAAGGAGCTAGGTACACGCCTTTTTAATCGAACGCCTAAGGGAGTGACATTAACAACGGAGGGAGGTTTATTGTTCGAATATACAAATTCTGCTTTAGGGCTGTTAGATGCTGGTGAAGAAAAACTCTTAGAATTTAAAAACCTGACAACAGGGCAATTGAAGATTGGGGTAGGGGATACGATTTCTCGCTTCTTTTTAATGCCCTATTTAGAGGCATTTCATACGATGTATCCAAATATAAAGCTACAACTGCTAAATGGGACAACCTCTGAAATTTGCAATTTCCTGAAATCAGGTGAGGTAGATATTGGGTTTTGTAATTTTCCAATAGAGGATTCGACATTGCAGCTCACTGTATGTACAGATATTCAAGATATTTTTGTCTGTGGTGAAAAATATAAAACATTAGCATCTAAAAGCTTAAGCTATCAAGAGCTTTTAAAATTCCCACTTGTTTTTCTTGAACAAAAATCGAATTCTAGAAGATATGTGGAGGATTATTTAGTTGCCAAAGGAGTCCATATTGAACCAGAATTCGAGCTCGGCTCACATGATCTTGTGCTAGAATTTGCACGCAGTAATTTAGGCATTGCCTGTGTGACAAAGGAATTTTCAAAGGATTACTTGCAACGAGGACTTCTTTATGAGCTAACATTACAGGAAAGCATTCCGCCAAGAAGCATTGGTATGTGCTATTTAAAGACAGTACCTCTTTCAAGGGCAGCGACAAAATTCGTTGAAATTATTGAACAGAAGCGCTTAAATACTAGAAAAATCATGAAGAAAGCTTAGCACTCGTTAGCTAAGCTTTTTTGATAATAGATCAATCAATATATCGACATTACGCTTATTTTTCATCGTTGGTGAGTAGAGATAAGAAAATGTTCGCATAAAATGCTGCCCTTCAAGGGGCAACATTGTGAGGTCACCATTTTTTAGCTCACGTTCAATTACACAGGCAGACAAGAGTGAAAGACCTAATCCCTGTATAACGCTCTCCTTAACACCCTGATTGCTGCTAATTGTTAAAAGCGAATGAGTTTGTAGCCCATTTGCTCTAAATAAATGATCTAAATAATAGCGTGTTCCTGAGCCTTCCTCACGTGCAACCCAGCTTTGCTGTTGAAGCTTATTAGCGGTAATAGGCTGTTGTGTTGTAAGGGGATGATCGCTTGCACTAACAATAAATAATTCATCCTGCATAAATGGTTGTATCAATAGCTCCTGATCGTGAGCTTGCCCCTCGATTAATCCAATATCGACTTGCAGTAATTTTGTATAATGAATAATTTCCTTTGTATTGCCAATAATAACTTGAATCTCAAGTTGGGGGAACTGCTGCTGTAGGTCTGCTACAATGGGCGGTAATATATATTCGCCAATCGTAAAGCTTGCCCCAATTATGAGTGTCCCTTGTACTTCCTGATGATAGGCAGCAATCTCTTCCTTCGCTGTGCCAGTAATCGCCATGATTTGCTTTGCTCGTTTATAGAGAATTTCGCCAGTTGGTGTAATTTGAACAGATTTCGGCGAGCGAATAAATAATGTTGTCTGTAATTCCTGCTCTAAGTTTTTGATATGTAGGCTAACGCTTGGCTGTGAAATATGAAGAATTTCTGAGGCCTTTGTAAAATTATTGACCTCTACTAGTGTAATAAAGGTTTTTAAAGCATCGTATTGCATATCTACACTCCTATTATTAGAAATATTAATAGTAATAATTATACATATGTATTTTACTAATGATGAACTTTTTTATAAAGTGGGAATCAATATGGGAGAAAGAAGTGAACATCATGGTAAATAGACAGAATAAGATAAAAGATTCCTCTCATCTAGCTTTTGTAAAAGGAATGTTATTAACGCTCCTTCTAGCTTTAGCAGCAAAAAATATTGCTACATTGCCTTTCTTTTCAATATTGGGGCAATTAGTAATTGCTATTATATTAGGAATGGCTTGGCGAGTAGCATTTAAGGTGCAGGATGCGTGGCAAGGTGGCATCGCCTTCTCTAGCAAAAAGCTATTGCGATTTGGCATTATCTTACTAGGAATGCGATTGAATTTAGCAGACATTTATCATGCAGGGGCAAGCGTTTTTTTCATTGCGGTTTTGAATTTATTGTTCGCACTGATCGTTGTTTATATGCTAACGAAAATGCTTCATGTCGAGCAAAAGCTAGGCATTTTAACAGCTTGTGGAACAGCAATTTGTGGGGCTGCTGCCGTTGTAGCGATTGCCCCCCAGATTAAGGCGAATGAAAAGGAAACTGCGGTGGGGGCAGCGATTGTCGCATTGTTAGGAACGATATTTACGCTTATATATACAGTGCTCTATTCCATTCTTAGCTTAACACCAACTGAGTATGGTATTTTTGCTGGTGGCACATTACATGAGATTGCACATGTTATAGCAGCGGCATCTGCTGGTGGGGATGAGGCGATGGATATAGCGGTTATTGTGAAATTAACACGCGTTGCACTACTAGTACCCGTAGCGATTATAATTGGTATTTTCTATCGAAGAATGGACAGCAGTAAAGAAATGAAGGCATTTTCATTATCTAGCATTCCATGGTTTATTGTAGGGTTTTTAGTAATGAGTGCTATCAATTCTTTAGGGATTATACCAGCTAACGTTTCGCAAGCACTTGTCAATATTGCTTATATCTTAATTGCTATGGCGATGGCTGGTCTTGGGTTAAATATTGAGATGAAAACATTTAAGGAACTTGGTGTAAAGGCATTTATCGCTGGTTTAATTGGCTCCGTCTGTTTATCCGTATTAGGCTATATACTTGTTAATTTTTTATAAGAAAAAGACCCTGCATAATTTTATAGGCAGGGCTTTTTAGATAGAATCAGAAGATCATGTATAAGTATTTAAGTAACTGTTTGCTAGCGTAAAGCTTCAATGGAAGATACTAGCTCAGCAACAACAATTTTGCTGCCGATAATTGGACTTTCACCCTCAGAGCCTGAGCTTGGACGTTGATGAGCTGCAGCAAATGCATCGCTATTGCGCCATGCTTGGAAATGCTCCTTAGATTCCCAATACATGTTTACACTCATTTCATCATAAGTAGGATCGTCCGTTGAAATTAACACTTCTACCTTATGGAAGCCTTCAAATTGTTGTAGAGGACCTGGCTTTGTAAAGTTTGGAGCCATGCGTGCTGCGAAACCTGGTTTTACTTGAATACGATTTGTCACAATAATCATGCTTTTCCCCCCTTATTGTTAATAATTGAATGAATTATCATTGATTATCATTCGCAATCAATGATAAGTGGCATGGAAAGGCATTGTCAATAGATGGCCTCTATATCTGTTGACATTTTCCTGACATTATTCAGTGCTATACTGATAGAAAAAACTAATTGTGAGGTGAGTGAGGCTGTGGCAAATATATTAATAGTGGAAGATGAGTATGCAATTAGTCAGGTTTTAACGGTTTATTTAAAAAAAGTAGGCTATGATGTAACACAATGCTTTCATGGTGGTCAAGCATTAGCAATGTTTCGTGAGGTACAGCCAGATTTAGTATTATTAGATATTATGCTGCCAGAGAAAAATGGTTGGCTAATTTTAAAGGAAATCAGAGAGCTAAGTGCTTGCCCAATTATTATGTTAACGGCATTAGGTGAGGTGAATAATCGTTTAGAGGGCTTTGAGCAAGGTGCAGATGATTATATTGCTAAACCTTTTATAGCAGATGAGGTTGTAGCAAGGGTAAAGGCAGTGTTACGACGTGCCACAGGGAATCTAGGTACATCCTCTATAAAGCGCTATGGAGCTCTTAAAATCGATAGTAAGGCACATCAGGTTTTTTTAGGAGAGGAAGAAATCGTGTTAACACCAAGAGATTTATCGGTGCTGTTGTTTTTAGCTGACCATCCTAATCAAACGTTTACACGTGAACAGCTTATTGAGCATATTTGGGGCTGGGAATATGAGGGGAGTGATCGAGCTGTTGATTTAGCTATTAAGAGGCTACGTAAGGCATTAAAGGAATGGGATGAAGCAGAGGGAGAAATAAAGACACTACGTGGATTGGGGTATCAGCTAAGTGTTTCAAAAAAATAAACGCATTTCATTACTCCATTACTGGACAAGCCGCTATTTACTAACACTTTTTATAGGGTTAGCGATTATTTCATTGATCTCTGCAGCGTGGATTCGTCATACAACATTTGAAAATCGCCTTGAAATGATGGAGTTTTTAGCAGATGAAACGGTCTATCGTTTAACAGATACATCTGGACCAAACGGTTTTCCAGGCTTTATCGGTGATCGAGAGCGTTTTAATATGAGGGAAATTGATCCAGTTTTATATGTGGTCGATACAGCAGGCAATCTATTAACAAGCAATCGTCCTGTACCACCAGAAAGCACAAAAAACTTTGCTAGCTTATTGGATGGGGAGGAAGGCACACAGGAAATAGCAGAGGAACAGGCATCTAGCAAGTATATTGTGAAACGAAAAATAGAAACGAATAACGAGCTTGTCGGCTGGGTGCTAGTGATGGAGAAAAAAGAGAATCTAACAAGGGTTCAACAAGCATATGGACAGCTTGCCTTATTAATTGGGACGTTAGCGGTGTTAGGCTGGATTGCTATTTATTTTTTATCAAAGCGTTTAGCACATCCTATTAAACAAGTAGCGGAAGCCGCAAAGCAGGTGCAGGAGGGCAATTATGCCATTGCTTTGCCTCAGGATAGTAAGGAAAAAGAGGTATATGAGCTTGTAACATCCTTTGAAAATATGGCACAGAAGCTAGAGCAATTGGAGAAAACACGAACGGAATTATTAGCAGGTGTGACTCATGAGCTGAAAACACCTGTAACATCTATAAGTGGCTTATTGCAAGCTGTTCAAGCTGGTGTTGTGACAGGACAGGATGCCATGGAATTTATTGATATGGCAATGGTTGAAACAATGAAGATGAAAACAATGGTTGGTGATTTACTGGCATTTAATCAATTTGCTGTTGATGCTATTCCAGTCAATCTGGAGCTTGTGAATGCTAATAAGCTTTTACGTGATGCAGTGATGCAGTGGAATGTGATGCAGGAAGAGGAGCGTGTAGATGTACAATTGCATTTACTGGAGCAAACTGTAATGATACAGGCAGATATTGTGCGTGTCCAACAAATCATTACAAATCTATTCACTAATGCTAAGCAGGCGATGGACAGCGGCACGATTACAATGATTGTTGTGGATCAAGAAACTACGCTATCCATTATGGTGAGGGATACGGGTAAGGGTATCCCGCTAGAGGATCAGCCATTTATTTTTGAGCGTTTTTATCGTGGTGAAAATAAAAAATATACTGTTAGGGGGCTAGGCTTAGGCCTACCACTTAGTAAAATGATGGCACAATCCATTGGCGGTGATTTATGCTTAATCGAAAGCACTCCATCTGGAACATGCTTTGAATTAGTATTACAAAAGGCTACTACGCAATAAGAAGGGCGTAGTAGCCTTTTTATGGCTGTCGGCAAAATAAAAGAAAACGATACAAACTATTTACTATATTAATTATAGCCAATCTTTTACATAAGCGATTAATCCTATAAATGCACCTATTCCTGTCCCAAAGAAAATTGGAATTATAATATTGGGGTTATGCCCTTTTTTATTTATTGTTTCATTATTATGACTCATTAAAATCCTCCCTCTATACAATCTTTATTCTCTATACGGAAAAATTAAGAAAATGTTTCAAATTCCTTTAAGAAAAGAAAATAGCAGGCTGACATCTGCCTGACACACAGCCCCTTTATAGTAGTTTATATAACCAATATCAGAACAAAGGAAAGGGTGAGCTATATGCCTATTGTTACTTCGTTTAACCCAAATGGTCGTAAGGAAATTAAGCAAGCAATCTCCTATCCAGATTATGCGTTATTAAAGGCTAAGCTTCAATATGTAATGCAGCTCGACAAGCATGCAGGCAAGGATGGCAAATATTTAATTCGTAGTACATACTTCGATAATTTTGCCAATAAGGTGCTCAATGAGAAAAAAGAGGGCTATATCAATCGCGATAAATATCGAGTACGCATCTATGGTAAATCTAGTGCCATTATTAATCTGGAGCGAAAGAGTAAGCGCAATAATTTAATCTTTAAAACAAAATGTGCCATCTCACAAGCAGAGTATGAAAAGATGCGTATTGGAGATATAGTATGGATGGAGAAGGATAAACGTGAGCTTATTCAAGATTTATATCAAGAGATGTATTATAACCAGCTTCGACCAACAACAGTAGTGGATTATGAACGAGAAGCCTACATCTATCCATTTGGTAATGTGCGCGTAACTTTTGATAGTAAGGTGCAATCAAGTTTACGCAATACAGATATGTTTAATCCAGGCTTGCCGATGGTGGATGTGTTAGAGTCGAATCTTGTTATTTTAGAGGTAAAATATGATGAATATTTACCAGATATTATCAAGTATTTACTGCAATCTGTAGATACGCGTGCAGAGGCTTATTCAAAATATCAGCTTAGTCGTATGTACGACTAATATTAAAGGAGAAATAAACAATGGATACAATAAATTTTAGTGATATTTTTAAATCTAATTTTTTAGAAAAGACAACATCATTTTCATTGATTGATGCAATAATTGGCTTAGTAGTAGCATTTTTTATTGGGCTTTTTATTTATGTGGTTTATAAGAAAACCTTTAATGGTGTGATTTACTCACATTCCTTTAATATTTCATTGCTTATTATGACAATGGCAACAGCGCTTGTTATTATGGGTATTAGCTCCAATGTGCTGTTATCGCTTGGGATGGTTGGAGCCTTATCGATTGTGCGCTTCCGTACACCGATTAAGGACCCAATGGATTTAGTGTATATTTTCTGGGCAATTGTTTCTGGAATTTTATGTGGTGCAGGCTTTATTCCTTTAGTGATTATTGGCGCTGTCTTAATTGGGCTTGTATTGCTTGTATTTGTTAATAAAATTACTGTAGAAAATCCTTATTTATTAATTGTAAAGCTTGAGGAAGAGCTTGCGAATGCAGAGGTAGAACGTATTATTGCTACACAAACAAAAAAATTCGCCCTGAAATCAAAATCCATTATGCAGGCGGATGAAATTGAAACGACTTATGAAATTCGAATCAAGCAAAATGATGCCAAACTAATGGAGCATCTAACAAAAGTGCCTGGGGTTAAATCTGCCATTATGCTTAGCTATGATGGGAATTTCACAGCATAATAAAAGAGGTGCAGACTATGATAAAAACACGAATTGTCTATCTGTGGATGACAATACTGCTTCTTCTCTTTGCTGTGATATATGGTGTCCTTCCACATATAGGCATTGCAACGAAAAATACCGAGTTCTCTTATGAGAATATAGTATTTAATAAAAACAAAGTAACAGCGGTTGATATTGAAATAGCAGAGGAAGAATGGGCTGATATGCTTGAAAATGCAGCAGATGAGGAGCTAAAGCAGGCAACGATTACAGTGAATGGCAAGAAGGTAGAAAATGTTGCTATTCGCACAAAGGGCAATTCATCTTTGAATTCAGTTGTGAATAGTGACTCTGATCGCTATAGTTTAAAGATTGATTTTGATTATTATGATGGGGCACAGAGCTTATATGGCTTGAAAAAATTAAACTTAAATAATAATTATAGTGATACGACATTGATGCGAGAATATATTTCCTATGAGTTAATGGAGCAAATGGGCTTACCAACGCCAGCTCATTCTTATATGTATGTTACGGTCAATGGTGAGGAACGCGGCTTATTTTTAGGCGTAGAGGCAGTGGATGAAACATTTTTAGCTAATAACTATGGCACGAACGATGGTTTTTTATTCAAGCCAGATGGAACAGGCAGCGATTTAAAATATATTAGTGATGATATTACGGATTATACAGGTATTGGCTTAAAAACAAATGAAGGCAATATTGATGAATCGAAGCTTATTGAAATGCTGGATACTATTAATAATGGCGGAGATATTGAGAAATACATTGATGTGGATGAAATGCTACGTTACTTTGCTGTCAATACGGCACTTGTAAATTTAGATAGTTACCAAGGAATGACGAAGCATAATTACTACCTGTATGAACAAAATGGCGTGTTTTCTATTATTCCATGGGATTATAATCTAGCATTTGGTGGCTTTGGTGTTGGTGGTTTTGGGGGTGGTAGAATGGGTGGAGAAAATGATCAAAATCCAGCCAATGCTGCTACTAATAGGCAAAGACCATTTGCTCAAAATAATGAACAACCTGATCAGGCAGATGGTAGAGATAAACAAAGAGGTGGCGGCTTTGACATGGGAATGGGCATGTCGGGCAACCTATTAGATGAGAGTGCTATTAATTTTAGTATAACAACTCCTGTTTCTGGCACAACTTTAGAGGAACGGCCATTGCTTAATGCTTTACTTGCGAATGAGGAGTATCATGCGAAATATGAAAGCTATTTAGAGGAGATAGCAACCACTTATTTAACAGAGGAGTATATACAATCCATCACTAAAAATTTAGCGGTGCTATTAACAACCTATGTTGAGGCAGACCCTACTAAGTTCTCAACAACAGAGCAGTTTTTAGAGGCTGTGGAAGGGGAAAATAGCCTACCTGAGTTTGCCAAACAACGCTCGGATTCTATTTTAAAGCAGCTATCAGGAGAGCTTGTGGTGGAGGCAGCTACAACGACAAATATGCCAGCACCTAATGAAAATGGTGCTATGCCAGAAAACTTTGATCCAAGTCAGCTCCCAGAGGATTTTGATCCAGCACAAGTTCCACCATTTAACAGGGAAGGACAGAATGGCGAACCTATGCAACGTCCTGATGGAAATGGATTTCCAATGGGGATGCCAGGTGCAAATGGTGAAGCATCGAATCAAGCAACTGTTATTGATAAAAATACAGTACTTACAGTAACGGTATCCTTAGTATTACTCCTCCTAGCAATCTTATTTGTTGTTAAATTTAAACGTAGAGGCCGCTAAAAAATAACCATATCCAATGCGTTTGGATATGGTTATTGCCTTTTCTCATGCTAAAATAAAGCATTCTTTACCGAGGAGTCTTTTCTATGAATGAACATCAGTTTGATAAATATTTACGGATTAATACTGTAGGAGAACAATATGGATTCCCTAAGCTGTCACATTATCATCGCTATGAGCCAACACCATATATTGGGTTAGAACAATTATTTGCCGTATATGAGATGCCAGCCCACTCAGTTTTTATTGATATGGGATGTGGAAAAGGACGCGTGCCTATTTACGTACATCATAAATTTCATATCCCAACAATTGGCATAGAAATGGATGCTGGCTTTTATGCAGAGGCTGAGGAAAATAAGCAAAGCTATCTTCAAAAGAAACATGCTCATGCACCTATCTCGTTTATTCATACAATGGCTGAAGCTTATGAAGTAAAAGCTCGTGATAATGTCTTTTTCTTTTTTAATCCTTTTTCAGTTCATATTTTCCGTACAGTTATTAACAATATTTGGAAATCCTATGAGCGACGAATGCGAGATATTCATATTATTTTATATTACCCACCCTATGATTATTTACAATTTTTACATCATGGCACACCTTTTGAATTACTTCATGAGGTTCATTTAGAAAATGAAACAAATATTAATGAGCGCCTTTGTGTGTTTGTTTTAAAAAAAGCTTAGAGCTGGACTTCCATTGCTCTAAGCTTTTTAGATGTATTTTAATCATTATTTTCAGGGAAATAATCATCACCCTCTGTTTATATTAAATCGTAACTCTTGTATTACTTGTTAATTTTTTATGATAAGTTGGTATGCATGATAATTTTGTACTAGTTTATGAATAAAATTAATAGATAATTCGTAAAAAAATAATTATACTGAAAAATCACACTAGACTAAATATAAAGAATGTTTTACAATGTAAAAGGCTTAAATGAATACTATTTTTATTTTATTTAAGATAGTTATAAATAATTATTTTTGCTATTGAGGAAATGCGTTTGATTGTTTATAATTATCAGAAATATCTAATATTTGAAAAACTTTCAGGGGGAATTTAATTATGAAAGAGAGCAAAAAGCTTAAGAAGTTCGGTTCACTTTTAGTAGCATCATCATTGCTTGCTGGAGTTCTGGCAGGTTGCGGTAGCGGCGACGATTCAGGTTCTGGCGGAGGCTCATCTTCATCAGGAGGTGGCGGTTCATCTGACGGCGACACAATTAAAATCGGTGCAAACTTAGAGCTTTCAGGAAATGTAGCTTCCTACGGTTCCTCTATCGGACTAGGTGCAGAATTAGCTGTAAAAGAAATTAATGATAATGGCGGTATTGATGGTAAGAAAATTGAACTAATTAAAGTAGATAATAAATCTGAAAACTCGGAGGCAACTGCAGCGGCTATTAAGTTAATTACACAAGATAAGGTAGTAGCTATGCTAGCACCTGCCACTTCAGGTAATACAGTAGCAACTGTTCAAATTGCCAATGACAATAAGATTCCAATTGTTACTGGCTCTGGTACAGCGCCAAATATTACAGTAAATGAGGATGGCAGTGTTAACGAATATGCATTCCGTACATGCTTTATCGATCCTTTCCAAGGGATTGTAGCTGCTAACTTTGCTTCAAATGAGCTAGGGGCGAAAAATGTAGCTATTTTTGCTGATAATGCATCTGATTATGCAAAAGGCTTAGCAAAATCATTTAAAGAAACAATTACGGCAAATGGTGGGGAAGTTGTCGCTGAAGAAGCATATGTAGCGAAGGATGCAGACTTCCGTACACAGTTAACAAGTATTAAAGGAGCAAATCCAGACTTTATTTTTATCCCTGGTTATTATGAAGAGGTTGGTTTAATTGTTAAGCAAGCACGCGAAATGGGCATTGATGTACCTTTAATGGGTGCTGATGGTTGGGATTCACCAACTTTGGTAGAATTAGCTGGTGCAGAGGCATTGAATAACACATATATTACAAACCACTACTCTGCTGAAGACCCAGAGCCAAAAATTCAAGATTTCGTAAAGGCATTTAAAGAAGCAAATAGCGACAAAGCACCAGATGCATTTAATGCACTTGGTTATGACTCTATTTACTACATTGCAGATGCAATTAAGCGTGCAGGCTCTACAGATGGAGAAGCAATTAAAGATGCATTAGCTGACACAAAAGATCTTTCTTTAGTAACAGGTACTTTCTCAGTTGACAAAGATCATAACCCAATTAAAACAGCAACAGTTCTTGAATTTAAAGACGGTAAACAAGTGTTCAACTCTAAAGTTAATCCTTAATGTTTTGTAAGTAAGGGGGAGGCGGGTAAACACGCCTTCCTTTTTTATGCTGTAGATTACTAGAATTATAGTGAGAAGCATAAATTTTTATAGATGTATGCACTTATTTTTTCAATTTTCAGAAAATTAAAAGGAGTGAACGCATATGGAATGGATACAGCAGCTTGTGAATGGTATTTCACTAGGTAGTATCTACGCGTTAATCGCGTTAGGGTATACAATGGTATACGGAATTATTAAGCTGATTAACTTTGCTCATGGTGATGTTTTCATGATTGGTTCATTTATCGGCTTCTATGCAATTGCTAGATGGGAGCTTGGCTTCTTTCCTGCATTGTTATTGGCGATGACAATCTGTGCGATTATGGGTGTTTTAATTGAACGTATTGCCTATAAACGTTTACGGAATGCCACGCGTATTGCTGCATTAATTACAGCAATTGGTGTATCGTTGTTAATTGAATATACAACAATTTTCTTCAGAGGCGCGCAACCAGCAGCCTATCCTGAAGTATTTAAAAATAAATCATTGGATATTTTTGGTGTACAAGTTAGTAGTACATCCATTTTAATTTTATCAGTCGCAGTTGTATTGATGATTCTTTTACAATTCATCGTACATAAAACAAAAATTGGAAAAGCGATGCGTGCCGTTTCTCACGATGCGGATGCAGCGCGTTTAATGGGGATTAATGTAGATAATACAATCTCTGCAACATTTGCCATTGGTTCAGCATTAGCTGGTGCAGCAGGTGTTATCTTTGGTATTTATTATACAAAGATTGATCCATTAATGGGGGTTATTCCAGGGGTGAAGGCATTTATTGCAGCCGTTCTTGGTGGTATTGGTATTATTCCTGGTGCGATGGTTGGCGGTATGCTACTTGGTGTTGTGGAATCATTAGTAAGTGCGCTTGGCTTCTCATTATGGCGGGATGCAGCGGCATTTGTTATTTTAATTTTAATCCTAATCTTCAGACCATCGGGTATCTTTGGTAAAAACGCCCGTGAGAAAGTGTAGGTGAGCGGTTTTATGAAAAAGTCTAAAGTTTTCTGGGGCTATGCCGTAATAGCGTTAGTCATCTATGCAGTTGTACAGCTATTAATTACAACAGGAGTAATTGATATCTATTATAAAAATATGCTGATTACAATGTGTATTAATATTATGCTGGCTGTCAGCTTGCATATTGTTATTGGCGTAACAGGGCAATTTTCGATTGGGCATGCTGGGTTCTTAGCGGTTGGGGCATATATATCCGCTATTATTACAACGAAGCTAATGCTGCCATTCCCACTAGCAATCCTATTAGGAGCAGTTGCAGCTGCAATTGCAGGGTTAATTGTAGGGATTCCGACATTACGTTTAAAAGGGGATTATTTAGCGATTGCGACACTAGGGTTTGCAGAGATTATTCGTATTATCTTTTTAAATACGGATTATGTCGGTGGTGCAGCAGGGATGCAGGTTAAGTATTTATCGAACTGGACATATGCATTCGTTGGTGTTGTATTAACAATTCTAGTGATCTCAAACTTTACAAATTCCCGTCACGGTCGTGCATGTATTTCTATTCGTGAGGATGAAGTTGCAGCGGATGCGATGGGTATTAATACAACTTACTATAAGGTTGTGGCATTTGTTATTGGCTCATTCTTTGCGGGGCTAGCTGGTGCAATATTTGCACATAACTTTTATATTATCCAACCAACGACATTCGGCTTCTTAAAGTCATTTGATATTTTAATTTATGTTGTACTTGGTGGTTTAGGAAGTCTTTCAGGATCAGTGATTGCAGCTATTTTCTTAACGGTTGTATCAGCATATCTAGCAAACTTCCCTGAAACACGTATGATTATTTATAGTTTAGTATTAATTATTGTGATGCTTTATCGTCCAACAGGATTAATGGGCACAAAGGAAATTACGGATTTATTTAAGTTTGGTAAAAAAGGAGGTACAAAATAATGACTGACAACCTTCTTATAAAAGTTGAAAATATGGGTATTCAATTTGGCGGCTTAAAGGCGGTACAGGGCGTTAATATGTACCTCAATAAAGGAGAACTCGTTGGGCTTATCGGTCCGAACGGTGCTGGAAAAACAACAAGCTTTAATATGTTAACGGGTGTTTATACACCAACAGAAGGTACAATTACATTTGATGGCTTGAAATTAAATGGGCTTGCACCTTATCAAGTAACGCAAAAAGGGATTAGCCGTACATTCCAAAATATTCGTCTATTTAAAGAGCTATCTGTATTAGATAATGTAAAGGTAGCCAATCACTCGCTTGCGAAGCATACGATGTGGTCTTCGATTTTCCGTTTGCCAGCACATTTTAAAGGTGAGGCAGAAATGGAAAACCAATCGATTGAATTTTTAAAAATCTTTGGCTTGGATGTCTATAAGGATGAGCTAGCAAAAAACTTACCATATGGGATGCAGCGTCGCTTAGAAATTGCTCGTGCACTTGCAGCGAAGCCAAAGCTGCTGCTATTGGATGAGCCAGCAGCGGGGATGAATCCGCAGGAAACACATGATTTAATGGAGTTAATTGCTTTTATTCGTAAAGAATTTGGCTTAACGATTTTACTAATTGAGCATGATATGAGCTTAGTTATGGGGATTTGTGAACGCATCTATGTACTCGATCACGGGCAATTAATCGCTGACGGGACACCAGAAGAAATTCGCAACAATCCAAAGGTAATTGAGGCATACCTTGGTGAGGAGGTTATCGGCTAATGCTAAAAGTACAAAATATAGATGTTTATTATGGCAATATTCAAGCATTAAAGGGCCTCTCTTTAGAAGTAAACGAGGGTGAAATTGTTACGTTAATCGGTGCGAATGGTGCTGGTAAAAGTACATTGCTCAAGACATTGTCAGGCTTGTTGAAGCCAAAGGGTGGCATTATTGAATACGAAGGCTTCTCAATTGCAGGAAAGGCAGCTCAAACAATTGTGAAGTCAGGTATTTCTCATGTTCCAGAAGGTCGTCGTGTTTTTGCCAATATGACGGTAGAGGAAAACTTAGAGCTTGGCGCTTATTTGCGTAATGATAAAGCAGGAATAAAAAAGGATATGGATCATGTTTTTGAGCTATTTCCTCGCCTATTAGAACGTCGCAAGCAGCAATCAGGTACATTATCAGGCGGTGAGCAGCAAATGCTTGCAATGGGGCGTGCATTAATGGCAAAGCCGAAGCTATTATTAATGGATGAGCCTTCAATGGGTCTTGCACCGCTAATGGTTAAAAATATTTTCAATATTATTGAACAGGTCAATAAAGAGGGTACAACTGTCTTGCTTGTTGAGCAAAATGCTAATATGGCGTTATCTGTTGCTAACCGAGCGTATGTACTGGAAACAGGGAAAATTGTTTTATCAGGTACAGCGCAAGAGCTACAAGAGAGTGAACAAGTAAAAGCAGCTTATTTAGGTGGCTTGTAATATGAGAAAAGGGCATTTCAATACTTTTGAGATGTCCTTTTTGTCTTGCCTATAGATAGCCTAGTGGCGTAAAGTAACGAACAGGAGGGATGCTTTTTGAAGTATTCAGCACAATATTTTATTGAACAATTAAACCTAACTGAACATCCTGAAGGTGGCTATTATAAATCCTCTTTTCGTGCCTCAGATGAGATAGCTATAAGAGCTGTGCAAAGACCTATCTATACAAGTATTTATTTCTTGCTACGCTCACAGGATATATCGCATTTACATCGGCTACAATCAGATGAGCTATGGTATTATCATGCAGGTAGTCCACTTACAGTCCATATGATTTTCCCTGATGGCACATATGAGGCAAAAAAGCTGGGCTTGAATATAGAGGCAGGGGAAGTACCACAAATAGCTGTGCCTAAAAATACAATTTTTGGCTCATCTGTCGACGAAGCACAGACATTTAGCTTAGTTGGATGCATGGTTGCCCCAGGCTTTGATTTTGAGGATTTTGAATTGTTTACACAGGAGGAGCTATTGGCAGCTTATCCGCAGCATCAGGAAGTCATTTATAAAATGGCTTATAAAACAATTAAATAGGTGAACCACAATAAAAATCCATCAGCATTTTGATGGATTTCTATTATGATAGCTTGTTACCATAATATTTCTTCTGGGTATCTAAGTTGAATTTGTATATTGTGTAATGGTTGTTTTGTGGTAATAGCTGCGTCCATTAGCTGTGCCTTTAATGCTGCATATTCATGGTCCTCGATCATTAAACGCACTGCAAATGCAGCTAAATGAGCTTTACGCTCCTCCTTGCTTAATTGGAGATATTCTAGATTTAGCACATCGACATATTGTGTGGCATAACGAAAAGTTAATGGATGTTTAGTGTGAAGCATTTTTAAAAATACTTCATAGTCTTCATCATTAATTTCTTGCTCTAGACAATCCGCAATAGCTGCTTGAAATTTACGAATAGTAGCGATGTCATAATCCCACATAGATGAATTATTTAACTGCTGATGCAGATGAATAAAATCATTTAAGGCAATTGCACTAAAGATAATTTCAGGCCATAGTATTTCTGCTGCAAAATAGGCATTTTTATTTGGGAAGATTAACTCATGCTGTGTCAGAACATTTTTATTCAGTCCATTATTCACAAACTCTAAATGATGCTCACCAAGTACAGCATGTCTTAGCTTATAGCAAACACTTAAAATACGTAGCCGAGGACCTTGATAATCATAGTATTTATTTTCATCCCCAGTTACCTTATAAATAGCATTTACTAGTTCATCTAAGTCCCAAAAATCGCCACTAATTCGTACTCCTGTTAGTTGTGCAGTGCTGCGAATAGCAATCATAGTCCTCGCACCTCCCCTTTAATAGCTTATTTCGGTGTGTAGTTGAGTAGTTTAAATAATTCTGCTCGTTCTTTATCTGTTAAATCACGCCATTGCCCAACCTTTAAATTACCAAGCTTAATATTCATAATACGAATTCGCTGTAGGCGCTTCACAGAGTAGCCTAGTGCTGAACACATTCGGCGTATTTGACGATTTAAGCCTTGCTCCAGAATAATTTTAAAGACTTTGTCTGATATTTTTTCAACATGACAAGGTAATGTTGTTGTATCTAAAATATTGACACCTGCACTCATTTTTTTAATAAAGTGCTCTGTTATCGATTTATCAACTTGCACAATGTATTCTTTTTCATGATGGTTTTCAGCACGTAAAATTTTATTAACGATATCCCCATCATTGGTTAATAATAATAATCCCTCAGATTCTTTATCAAGCCTTCCAATATGGAAAATACGTAATGGATGATTGACAAAGTCAACGACATTTCCTTTAATATGACGCTCTGTTGTACTGGTAATGCCGACAGGCTTATTAAGGGCAATATAAACAAGCTGTTGTTCTTTCTTTACCTCTTTTCCATCAACACAAACAATATCACCAGCCTCAACTTGACTGCCGACTGTAGCAAGCTCTCCATTAATCGTTACTTTCCCCTCAGCAATCCATTTATCCGCACCACGGCGAGATATAATGCCTGTTTCACTTAAATATTTATTAATACGCATATTGTTCTCCTATATTTTATATTAATTTAAGTATACCTTAACGTTATGGAGAACGTGAATGCTAGAAGCTTTTCTAATGAAAATAAATTAGATGGAATTTTTTTCGGAAAAGTTGAAATTATTTTTTGTTTCTGACAATATAATAGGTGAGAGGGTTTCTATAAAAATATTGTTATTTCGATATAAAATAATGTTTTTTGTAGATGATTCTCATTAAATTGTGTAAAGGGGAGAAGTAAAATGGTTTATGCATTTCCAAACACTGAAGGATCGGTAGTTCAATTCAAAGAGAAGTATGACAATTATATTGGTGGCGAATGGACACCCCCAGTGAAAGGTCAATACTTTGATAATGTTACTCCTGTTACCGGACAAGTTTTTACACAAATAGCACGTTCCACAGCTGAGGATATTGAACTCGCAGTTGATGCAGCTCATGCAGCTAAAGAGGCATGGGGAACAACGTCACCGACAGAGCGTGCAAACATTTTACTTAAAATTGCAGACCGTATTGAGCAAAATTTAGAAAAGCTAGCCGTTGCCGAAACATGGGATAATGGTAAAGCAGTACGTGAAACATTAAATGCAGATATTCCTCTTGCGATTGATCATTTCCGTTATTTTGCTGGTGCTTTACGTGCCCAAGATGGTTCAATAAGCCAAATTGATAACGATACAGTTGCCTATCATTTCCATGAGCCAATTGGAGTAGTAGGTCAAATTATTCCATGGAACTTCCCAATTTTAATGGCTACGTGGAAGCTTGCACCAGCGCTTGCGGCTGGAAATTGTGTTGTATTAAAACCAGCAGAACAAACACCAGCATCGATTTTGGTGCTGTTAGAGTTAATAGAAGATTTATTACCACCGGGTGTCTTAAACGTTGTCAATGGATTTGGCTTAGAGGCTGGGAAGCCGCTTGCATCTAATCCACGTATTGGCAAGATTGCCTTTACAGGTGAAACGACAACAGGTCGCTTAATTATGCAATATGCTTCTCAAAACCTTATTCCTGTAACATTAGAATTAGGTGGTAAATCCCCAAATATCTTCTTTGAGGATATTATGGATGAAGATGATTCCTTCTTAGATAAAGCAGTAGAAGGCTTTGTATTATTTGCGCTAAACCAAGGGGAAGTATGTACATGTCCTTCTCGTGCCCTAATTCAGGAGTCCATTTACGATAAATTTATGGAGCGTGTTTTACAGCGTGTAGAGGCTATTAAAGTTGGTAACCCACTTGATCCAAATACAATGATGGGTGCACAGGCTTCAAGCGAGCAAATGGAAAAAATTCTTTCATATTTAGATATCGGTAAGCAGGAAGGTGCTGAATGTCTAATTGGAGGGGAGAAAAATAATGTAGGCGAAGGCTTTGAAAATGGCTACTACATTAAACCAACTGTCTTCAAGGGGCATAATAAAATGCGTATTTTCCAAGAGGAAATTTTCGGACCAGTTGTTGCAGTAACAACGTTTAAAACGAAAGAGGAAGCATTAGAAATCGCTAATGATACATTATATGGTTTAGGCTCAGGTATTTGGACAAGAGATATGAATACAGCCTACCGCTTTGGTCGTGGTATTGAAGCAGGGCGTGTTTGGACAAACTGTTACCACGCTTATCCTGCACATGCTGCATTTGGCGGTTATAAAATGTCTGGTGTCGGCCGTGAAAACCATAAAATGATGCTAGCTCATTACCAACAAACGAAAAACCTACTTGTTAGCTATAGCGAAAACAAACTTGGCTTCTTCTAATTGATAGGGAGGTGCATAGGTGTGGTTGAACGAGTATTAGCTACAGCAGAAGCACTGGCACTAATCGATTCATTAAAAGAAAAGCATGGTCCTATTATATTTCATCAATCTGGAGGCTGCTGTGATGGCTCATCACCAATGTGTTATCCAGAGGGTGAATTACTATTAGGCGATCAGGATGTATGCCTTGGGGAAATAGGCGGTACGCCCTTCTATATGCATAAAAATCAATATGATTACTGGAAGCATACCCAAATTATTTTAGATGTTGTTGATGGCAGGGGTGGAATGTTTTCATTAGAGGGTGTAGAAGGGAAACGCTTTTTAACAAGATCGAGGGCATTTTCATCAGAGGAGCTACAAGAGCTAGGGTTAATTGAATAAAATATGGGACAGCGGCAGCAAGATATGCCGCTGTTTTTTATTGTATGTACATCTTTAGCTTTTAGAGAAGAGGCTATGTAATGCGATGGTCTTCGGCGAGTTGCGTAAAGATAAAAATAACTGAAAGCGCTCATTTAAAGTCACTGTAAATAATAACTTTTTAGTGGTTTTTGCGATCAACGTAAACATCTCCCTTTTATCCTGTATGAACAGGTTGTAAGACCTTCACTGATTGAAGGTTCACTTTATGCTGTTGATATTCCTTATTAAACCAAATAAATCAGGTAACATATATTAAATTAAGTTTACTTTTTATGTTAATTGTTACAAGAAAGTGAATCTTTCTAGCGTTATGTAACGTAAATTGAGAAAAGGAGTGACCAATAATGGATTACGTGATGATTGAAAATCAATTGACAAATACAGTTGAGAATATATCAAAAGCTGCTGGTTGGACAGTTGATCGCAAGATTATTTTAGCCATTGCTAGTACATTTCTAGCTTCAGGAAAAACATTTGATGCAGATAAGTATAAAGCAGTATTGCAGGAAATGAAGAAGCAGAGCTCATGGATGTCCCCTTTACGAACAACGGTTGGCTATAGCATCGCTGCAAATTTAATGGAGCAGGAGGATGCAGAAAAGGCAGTTAAGGATTTATTAACAAATGTAAATATTTTAAAAGAGGCAAAATTCAGAAGTGGCAATTTTAGCTTTATTGGTGCACAGTTTTTAACGGAGAACGAATATGAGAAAAAGACGCATGCTCAAAAGGCTAGAGCTTTATTTGATGCAATTCGTAAGCATCATCCATTTTTAACATCTTATGAGGACATTCCTTATGCGATTTTATTGAGCAGTCCATCTGACGATATTGAGCTACGCGCAGATACAATGAATCGTTACTATAAAGAATTACGAACATATAGATTTACAACTGGTAATGACCTGCAATGGCTTTCACAAGTTTTAACGCTGCTATCTCCGCAATATGATCATCAGCTAGTAGCAAGCGTTGTAGCGATCCGTGATACATTCAAAAAACAACAGACAAAAGTAAAGACTATGCATTACCCTCTACTTGGATTTTTAGCAATACTTGATCTTAATCAAACACAGCTTCAGGATATTATTGACTTGTACCATGAATTAAAGAGTTTAAAATTATTAAAATGGCATCGTGAGTTCGTGCTCTTTATGGCTGTGCAAATTGCTATTTACGATATAGCAAATGTACAACAATCGTTGTCGATGACAATGATGGCCTCCATAGAATTATTAATTCAGGCACAGCAAGCAGCGATGATGGCAGCAGTTAGTGCAGCCGCCATAGCATCTAATTCTAGTTCTTCATGATAAAATAAAGAAGAACTTGATTATTTGGAGGTGCATGGAAAGATGAAGGAAACAAAACTATGGATAGATGGTCAATGGCAGGCTACGGAGGATAGCTATAAGCTAATATCTCCATATAGTGGAGATGTTGTTGCCCACGTAGCAAAGGCATCCATTCAAGATGTGGAGAGAGCTATCGAAGGTGCACAACGGACATTTCAAACATTTAAAAAGACAACAGCCTATGAGCGTGCCGAAATATTATATAGAGTAGTCGACATTATGCGACAACGCAAAGAGGAGTTTGCAGAGATTTTAGCATTAGAGGCAGGGAAACCTTTAACGGCAGGATTAGCTGAAGTTGAACGTACCATTGCAACATATCAATTTGCGGCAGAAGGTGCTAAGCAAGCGAAAGGTGAAACTGTACCAATGGATGCAGCACCGGGAGCAGGAGATTATATTGGCTGGACAAAGCGAGAGCCATTAGGTGTTATTTCAGCTATTACGCCATTTAATTTTCCATTTAATTTAGTAGCGCATAAATTAGGTCCAGCATTTGCAGTAGGGAATACAGTTGTGTTAAAGCCAGCGACACAAACGCCATTAAGTGCCCTGACAATGGCAGAGATTTTTAAAGAGGCAGGCTTACCAGATGGTGCGTTACAAATAGTGACAGGCAGTGGTGGTGAATTAAGTGATATGCTTATTACACATCCATATGTTAAAAAGGTAACATTTACAGGTAGCGGTAAGGTTGGCTTAGGTATAAAAGAAAAAGTAGGCTTGCGGAAGGTAACATTAGAGCTTGGCTCCAACGCAGCAGTAATTGTTGAACCATCGACACCAATCGATAAAGTTATTAAACGCTGTGTAGGTGGGGCATTTAACTTTGCCGGACAAGTATGTATTTCATTACAGCGCATTTATGTACACGCCTCGATTATTGATGAATTTACAAAAGCGTTTGTAGAAGAAACTAAAAAGCTTGTCGTAGGTGATCCATTCGATAAAAATACGGATGTTAGTGCCATGATCCATCCAAACGAGATTGAACGAATAAAGGAATGGATTGAGGAGGCTCAAGCACAAGGTGCTGTTATGGCAACAGGTGGTGTCTTTACGGAGCGTACTTTAACGCCAACTGTTATGACAAATGTAAAGGCGGATATGAAAATTATTTGTCAGGAAACATTCGCACCAATCGTGTCAATTGTTTCATATGAAACATTAGACGACGCTATTCGACTTGTTAATAACTCAGACCTTGGCTTAAATGCAGGAATTTACACGAATATACTATCAGACGCTCTATACGCGGCAGAGGAGCTACAGGCAGGTGCTGTCATTATTAATGATATTCCAACCTTTAGGGTAGACAATATGCCGTACGGCGGTGTAAAGATGAGTGGTTATGGACGCGAAGGTATTAAATGGGCGATTGAGGAAATGACAGATATGAAATTTGTTACGATAAAAAAGTCGTTCTAAATTTGCATCAGCACTTTTTCTGCGATACGATGACGACAGAACATACATGAAGGGGAGTTACTAGAACTATGACAAACAACGCTGTACCCATGAGCCAATCACGTACGGTTCAATCACGTCTCGTATTACCTCCAGATACAAATTACCACAACTCCATTTTTGGTGGAAGAGTGTTAGCCTATATTGATGAAATTGCTGCTATTACAGCAATGAAGCATGCAAAAGGACAGGTAGTAACAGCTTCAATTGATTCAGTTGACTTTTTATCCGCAGCACATGTAGGAGATATTCTTGAAATAGAAAGTATTGTATCTTCTACTGGACGTTCTTCCATGGAGGTTTATGTGCGCGTTATTTCTCGCAATATAGAAACGGGAGAAGAAAAGCTAACAACAGAATCATTTGTAACGATGGTGGCAGTAGACGAAAAAGGAAAACCAACACCAGTGCCTGCTATTTATCCTGAAACAGATGAGGAGAAGCGCTTATTTGAAACAGGGCCAGCAAGACGCGAGCACCGTAAACAAAAGCGTGCTTTGCCTCATTAAATAGAAAGGGAACTTCACTGACAATAGTGATGTTCCCCTTTTTTTGCTAGATATTTAGTTCATTGACTACATTAATCAGTGAATCAGATGATGAAGAAACAAGTGTAGCCCCTTGTGATAGCTCAGTAATTAAATTAGAAATCGTTGAAATATCCCTCGATGTATTCATATATTGCTGTTGAATACCTGCGACAGCGTCAGCAATATCATTAAACGATTTCGATAAATTTCCTTGGGTAGCAACACTATGTTGAATTTTTTCATCAACATTTAGCACAGAATTCGACATTGTTGTAATATTGCTTTCAGTTTCTTTAATAAGATGCGAAACATTTTGTACGGCATTTTTTGTTTCTTCTGCAAGCTTGCGAACTTCCTCTGCTACAACTGCGAAGCCTTTGCCATGTTCTCCTGCACGAGCCGCTTCAATAGATGCGTTTAAGGCTAATAGATTTGTTTGATCGGCAATGCCTGTGACAAGCCCAACAATTTCAGAAATCTTTTGAGAGGATGTACGCAGCTGGGTCATTGTCACGTCAAGGCTATTAACGCTTTGTAAAATAACTTGTATTAAATTATTTTGTTCTTGCAACTGTTGTTGCCCACGTCTTGACTTTTCCTGTGTATCTGCAACGAAGTTTAAGCCCTGCTTTGTTGCCACTGCAATATCATCTGTTTGAGAGGAAATCACTAATAATGAGGCTGCTGTTTCCTCACTAATCGAGTTCAACTCCTCAGCCGTACTTTGAATAGTTGTGACAAGGGCATGCTTCATTTCATCTGCCGCTTTGCGAATACGCTCTTCTTCTTTTTCATATGCCTCGATAACAAGCTGCTGCTCTAAATTAATAATTTTACTAAAAGCATTAATAGCACGGATTGCATCATGCTTTGAAATATCAAGGTCATTCACAAAATTTGCAAATGTGGTAGTGAGTGATTGGAAGGATGCAATATACCATTTTGATTGCAAGCCAATTCGAACGTGAGCCTCGGCAATAGCTTTTCGTTCATGAATGTAAGCGCTGTTAATATGGCTTTCAAAAATATCACTTAAATGCTTATGAAGTGTAATTTTTAAACGATCAATATGGGATGTTCGATTAATAATATCAAGTAAATCTTGACTTAAACTAATCGCTGCGTAAAATTGCTCCACCATTGTTGGAATCAAGTCTTTTGCTAATGGCTGTAATTGCTTAATAATCGCTAAATCCTCAATTGTTAAATTTAAAAGCTGTAATTGTTTTTGAAGAATTGGATGGTTGGAAACCTCCAATTGTACAGTCCCCTTAAAATTTTCAGGCGTTAAAACAACTGAGTAGCTTGGACTACTATTTTTTGTAAACCAACTCATTATTGATTGCTCCATTCTTAATATCTATAATAATTAAACATCAAATATACTTTTGTCATTTATCAACATATGGTATTAAATCTATTTTACTATTTTTTGTTGGATATTTGGTTATAAATTTGGTTTATTTCTTTATTTTTTTACTTGCCTATTTGTTTATATTGCCAGCAAAGGAAATTTGAATTTAGTATGGGAAACCTGTAAAATACGAACTGTTTATGGTAGTAGAACGGTATATAAAAAAGATTGGAGGAGGTATTTTATGGAGAAAAAGCGTTTTAAATTTGTTATTCCAGTGATGGTTATTGTAGCAATCGGCTCTGTTTATATGCTGCGTAACTATTATGCTGAAGTACCAGACGTTGAGCAATTATTAATTACGATTTGCGCAACATTAGGGTCAGGAGTGCTAGCATACTTTTTATTCCCACAGCAGGGTGAAAATAAAATTGATGACCGTGGTCCATACTAGTGTATTATGAGTCTGCTCGTTAAAACAAAAACGAGCAGACTTTTTAATTTTTAAGGTTTAAATAATTTAAACCAGCCTTTTAGCTTAAAGACAATGAGCATTAAGATTGCGGTAATAATCATAATACCAAGTACAATAAAGTAGCTATATCGCCCATGTAGCTCAGGCATATTATCAAAATTCATGCCATAAACGCCAGCAATAAATGTTAAAGGGATAAAGATTGTTGAAACAATGGTTAGTGTCATCATAATGCCGTTCATGCGACTTGAGCTCATAGCCATATAACTATCACGCATATCCGCAGTCAGCTCTCGATTAGATTCCACCATCTCTGTTAGTTTAAGTAGATGATCGTAGATATCTCCAAAATAAGCTCTCTCAGATTTATCTAGTGAAAATCGATAAGAATTCAATACCCGATATAAAAGGTCACGCATTGGTAAAATAGTACGTCTTAAATCGAGCAAGTCACTGCGGAATTCAAAGACAATCTTCATGGCATTTACATTGCTTTGATATGTAAGCTCGTCTTCAAGTGCATTTAAGTGATCCTCAATTTTATAAACAAGTGGGAAATAACTATCAACGATTTTATCGATTGTTTGATATGTTAAGTAAATTGTTCCACGTTCCCAGTTTTTTGACTGTTGTTCCATCATCTTTTGCACCTTATCGATTTCAGGAGCAGGATTTTTATGGAATGTCACAATGAATTTATTGGAAGTGAAAATATTGACCTCCTCAGCAGCTAATGTTTCTTCATTGAGTCGATGAATAACAAAAAAATGAAAGTCGTCATAAAAGTCAAGCTTTGGACGCTGTAACCGCAGTAAGCAATCTTCAATAGCGAGTGGATGGAAATGAAAGAATGTTTCTAATAATGATTCTTCCTCAATGGTAGGGCAATTAAAATCAACCCAATACCATTCAAACTCTTGTTGTCGGATGACCTCCAGCGGGAAGTCTTTAAGTAATTGTTGTTGTTTTGTAATTCCAATGGTGCGTATCACAGCATTCACCTCAAGTTTTTAACTATGAAATTTTAATGTTCCTCTTTAAAGCATACCCAACCACCAAATAAAGTAGTGGCAAAAAATCTAGAAGGTTTTGTAAAGCCTGCTTGCTGAAGCAATGTTACAATCTCTTCCTCCCTCATAAATGATAGAGCACGGATGGATTTTTCCATCTCTGCTACATCTTTGGCAGATAGCTTTGTATGCTGTAACCAATAGGCACGCCATAAATCAAATTGTAGCTCTGTTTCTACTGTACCTTGTTGTCCATACTTTGAAACAAGAACAAATGGTGCGCCAGGCTTTAAATAATGTGCTATTGCTGTTAATGTAGTTAGCTTTTCTTTATAGTCCTGAATAAAGTGAAGGACGAGTACACAGCTAGCTGCATCATACTGCATGGAAGGTAATGTGGTGTTGAGTATTGTACCTTGATGGAATGATATTGCATTTGATAAAGATTTCAAACGTTCCTTTGCCACATGAAGCATAGATTCAGATGGATCAATGCCAACAAAGGACCAATGAGGTCTTTGTTCAGCAAGCTGTAAAATTTCGTTGCCGCTTCCTGCTCCTACAATTAATAGCTCAGCTTTTTCAGGTAATGCAGAGTAGTAAAAGGTTTGTATTAAACGAAGCATTGCATCATAGCTTGGGAGTGTACGTCGAATCCCTTTTTCATATTCATTTGCTAATGTGCTGTTAAATTCCATTTTCTATCACTACCTCTCAAAAAAATTTTAAAATTCTTATTTAATATGAAACTATTAAGGGTATAGTTCCGTAGATAGTAGTACATAAAAACATAAATAAAGCATCAAGAAAGGATTGATATATAGTATGGAGAGTAAATGGTCTAAAGTCATCATACACGCAAGTGCATTTTTTGCGCCATGGTTAGTACCGATTATCTTTTTCCTAATTAGCTCAGATGAGGAAGTAAAGGCTATTTCCATTCAGGCATTGTTGTTCCAAATTGTGATGGCTGTGTTACTAACCATTGCTGGTGTATTAAGCTTTGTCTTAATAGGCTTACCGTTTTTAATTATTTTCGGTATTATGGTATTTATTGTACCAATTATCGGTATTGTAAAAGCCTTGTCTGATGAGCCTTGGCGTTATCCAATTGTAGGTCGTTGGGTATAATTTTTATAAGCGCAAGTATATGCTAGTTGCATATGCTTGCGTTTTTTTGATAGCCAAAAAGGGTACATTATATGTACGAATAATTGATCAAGCATATGTAATAGTAGCTAAAATTCTGCATTGTAAAGCGCTTGAGCAGCTTTTTTTATTTTCTATAGGCGAATTAATTGCAATTATTTTCAAGCGTTTTGTATAATATACTCAAAGAAAGTCAAAGATAGTCAAAGTCAGTGAAGTAAGCGAGGTGTATTCCTAAAATGCGTAATATATCAGACATCATAGAAGGTTACTTAAAGCAGGTACTTGAATTAGGTGGAGAAGGGCATATTGAAATAAAGCGTAGTGAAATTGCTGATAAATTTCAATGTGTACCGTCACAAATAAATTATGTTATTAACACAAGATTTACTGCTGAGCGGGGTTACCTTGTTGAGAGCAAACGTGGTGGTGGTGGATACATTCGAATTTTACGTGTCCGTGCGAATTCACATATTGATTTGATTGACGATGTTCTTAAGCAAATTGAGGATGGAGCATCGCAAACGATGGCAGAAGATTTAATTTATCGGCTTATTGATGAGCAGGTAATTTCAAAACGAGAAGCGAAATTAATGTTAGCAGCAATTGATCGCTCAACAATTGATTTACATCTTCCGTTAAGAGATAGCATTCGGGCTAAAATCTTACGAGCGATGCTGACAACAATAAAATACGAACAACAAAAATAGTGAGGTGATGGAAATGATATGCGAACATTGTCAACAACGTAATGCAACAGTTACTGTAACACAAGTTCAAAATGGGCAAAAGGTGGAGCACCATTATTGTGACGTCTGCGCCTCACAATTCCATCCATTTCATGCAGAATTTAAACAAGAGCCTATCTCCATTCAACAGCTATTGTCTAACTGGTTTGGCTCACCGACATGGCAGAAGGTGGGGGAAAAGCAGCAGACGCCACCACCACAGCAAACTTGCCCACAATGTGGCTTTACCTATAAGCAATTTTTAAAAGAAGGTAAATTTGGCTGCCCAAGCTGTTATGACGCCTTTAACGAGCATTTACCGAAGCTTTTTAATCGTATACAGGCAGGCCCACAACATATTGGGAAAATGCCCGGCGCACATAGCAATGTATATGTTATTAAAAAGCAAATTGAAGATATTCGAAAACGGATGAAATTAGCCGTAGATGAGGAGCAATTTGAAGAGGCAGCAAAGCTTCGAGATGAAGTGAAGGAGCTTGAGAAGCAACTACAATTTGAAGGTGGTGATGTGTCATGATGATTGAATCGTTTTTAGAGCGTGCGACCCCAACGTGGATGCGTGTTGAGGACGATTATTCAGATATTGTCATTAGCACACGAATTCGCCTTGCTCGAAATTTAGATGGTTATCGCTTCCCACTTGTTTTCTCTGAGAACGAGGCATTACAGGTGGAGCAAGCAGTTACACATGCTATAAGCGATAGCTCAAATCTTCAACATGATTATGCATATTTTGCAATAAAAGATTTAACACCATTGCAACGTCAAATTCTTGTCGAGAAGCATTTAATTAGTCCACAGCTTGCTAAAAAGGAGAAGGTGGGCTCCATTCTTCTCTCTGAAGATGAATCCGTTAGCATTATGGTGAATGAAGAGGACCATTTACGCATCCAGTGTATGACAGCAAGTTTTCAGCTTCAACGTGCCTATGAACAGGCAAATAAAATTGATCGTATTTTAGAAAAATCTTTACCATATGCATTTCGAGATACCTTTGGTTATTTAACAAGCTGTCCAACCAATATTGGTACGGGGCTTCGAGCATCCGTGATGATGCATCTACCTGCGCTTACACTAACTGGGCAGATGAATCAAATTATTAATGCCATGACACGTCTAGGTATGACGGTAAGAGGCATATATGGTGAAGGAAGCGAAAATTTAGGAAATGTTTATCAAGTGTCTAACCAAATTACACTTGGCAAGACAGAAGAGGATATTTTAGCAGATATACAAAGTGTTGCTGAAAAAATTATACAAAAAGAACGGCATGCAAGAGGTAAGTTGATGGAAAAGGCAAACCTTGCCTTAGAGGATCGAGTTTATCGAGCTTTAGGAACACTTACACATGCAAGGATTTTAACAAGTGAGGAGGCAGCAACTTGTCTATCCAATGTCCGTTTAGGTGTAGATTTACAGTTGATTAAAGGGATTTCAGCAACAGCTTTAAATGAATGTGTTGTAAGTATGCAACCAGCATTTTTACAACATTATGCAGGTGAGGCACTACCACCTGCTGAACGCGACCGTGTACGAGCGAAAATGCTGCGAGAAGCACTGTTAGCTCAACAATATACGAATAAGCCTATGAATGGTGGAAAAGGAGAGGATTTATATGATGTTTAATCGTTTTACACAACGCGCGCAAAAAGTATTACAGCTTGCTCAGGAAGAGGCTATTCGTTGGAAGCACGAATCCATTGGGACAGAGCATATTTTATTGGGGCTTATACGTGAAGGCGGCGGTATTGCTGCAAAAGCGTTGGAAGCTATTGATATTAGTCCTCAAAGAATTGAAGCGGGAATTGAAGAATTAGTTGGCAAAGGTAAAGAGGATGTTGGACCGATTGTTCACTATACACCACGCGCTAAAAAGGTTATTGAACTTTCAGTTGATGAATCACGTAAATTAGGTCATTCCTATATTGGGACAGAGCATTTATTATTAGCGCTTATACGTGAAGGCGAGGGTGTAGCAGCTCGTGTCTTAAATAATGCAGGTGTAGGCTTAAATAAAGCACGTCAGCAAGTATTATTGTTATTAGGCAATAATGATAATGCACAATCTGGACAGCAAGCGACGCAAGCAGCAAATACACCAACATTAGATAGCTTGGCACGTGATTTAACGCAAATTGCACGCGAAGGCTCTTTAGACCCTGTTATTGGCCGAAGCAAGGAAATTACACGCGTAATTGAAGTGCTATCACGCCGTACAAAAAATAACCCTGTATTAATTGGTGAGCCAGGTGTTGGTAAAACAGCTATTGCTGAAGGGCTGGCACAGCAAATTATTAATAATGAAGTGCCAGAAACTTTACGAGATAAACGTGTGATGACATTGGATATGGGGACAGTTGTTGCAGGTACAAAATATCGTGGTGAATTTGAAGACCGCTTGAAAAAAGTGATGGATGAAATTCGCCAGGCTGGCAATATTATTTTATTTATCGATGAATTGCATACATTAATTGGTGCAGGTGGTGCAGAAGGTGCAATAGATGCATCGAATATTTTAAAGCCGTCATTAGCTCGTGGTGAACTGCAATGTATCGGTGCAACAACATTAGATGAATACCGTAAATATATCGAAAAGGATGCCGCATTAGAGCGTCGTTTCCAACCAATCCAAGTGGATGAACCGTCTGTAGAAGAGGCGATTCAAATTATTCAAGGCTTACGTGATCGCTATGAGGCACATCACCGTGTGAAAATTACGGATGAAGCAATTGAAGCGGCAGCTAAAATGAGTGATCGTTATATTTCAGACCGCTTCTTACCAGATAAAGCGATTGACTTAATTGATGAGGCTGGTTCTAAAGTACGCCTACGTTCTTTTGCAGTACCACCAAATTTAAAAGCGCTTGAAGATAAGCTTGAAAATGTTCGTTCTGAAAAGAATGCAGCTGTATCGGGTCAAGAATTTGAAAAGGCGGCAGCGTTAAGAGATACAGAGCAAAAGCTAAAAGATGAAATTGAAGCAACGCGAAAAAATTGGAAAGAAGAGCAGGGCAAAGCTGAATCACAAGTAACTGTAGATGATGTAGCGGCAGTTGTATCGATGTGGACAGGAATCCCAGTGTCGAAAATTGCCTCTGAGGAATCTTCGAAATTATTAAATCTTGAAGAAGAGTTACACAAACGTGTTGTGGGGCAAGGAGAAGCAGTAGAAGCTATTTCTCGTGCGATTCGCCGTGCAAGAGCGGGCTTAAAAGACCCTAAACGTCCAATTGGCTCATTCATCTTCTTAGGACCAACAGGGGTTGGTAAAACAGAGCTAGCAAGAGCGCTTGCTGAAGTGATGTTTGGTGATGAGGATGCAATGATTCGCGTCGATATGTCTGAATATATGGAGAAGCATTCGACTTCACGCTTAGTTGGTTCACCTCCAGGCTATGTAGGCTTTGATGATGGCGGTCAGCTAACAGAAAAAGTTCGTCGTAAACCATATTCTGTTGTATTGCTAGATGAAATTGAAAAGGCACATCCTGATGTTTTCAATATTCTATTGCAAGTGCTTGAGGATGGACGCTTAACAGATTCAAAGGGACGTACAGTTGATTTCCGTAATACAGTGGTAATTATGACTTCAAACGTTGGTGCAGATGCATTGAAATATCAAAAGAGCCTTGGCTTCAATGTAGGCGGCACAGATACGAAGCATAAAGATATGAAGGGGACAATGCTGGAAGAGCTGAAAAAGGCATTCCGTCCAGAATTCTTAAACCGTATCGATGAGATGATTGTTTTCCACTCATTAGAAAAAGAGCATTTAAAAGAAATTATTGCAATGATGGGCAATGCATTAACAAAACGCTTGAAAGAGCAGGATATTTCGTTAGAGCTAACAGATGCAGCGCTTGAAAAAATTGCTGAGGAAGGCTATGACCCTCAATACGGTGCTCGTCCACTACGTCGTGCATTACAAAAACAAGTAGAAGACCGATTATCGGAAGAATTACTGAAAGGTAATGTAGAAAAAGGAGATCATGTTGTTATTGACTATGTGAATAACGAGTTTATTGTTAAGAAAAAAGAAGAGGTTTCTACTTCTAAATAAATTTTCTAAGACAGTGAGGCTTTAAGTGCCAAGCTGTCTTTTTTTCTGTACAATAACTATATAAGAACAAATATTCGAGGTGAACGTAACTTGGCAAAGAAAAAAACAAAATTTGTTTGTTCAGGCTGTGGCTATGAATCTGCTAAATGGATGGGCAGATGTCCAGGCTGTGGAGAATGGAATAAGATGGTGGAAGAAGTTGAGGTTGTTGCAAAAGGGCCACGTGGGGCATTTCAGCATTCCGCTACAGTTACTCAAAAGGCAGTGCCTATTATTCAGGTTGAAGCTACTGAAGAGTCGCGTGTAGCAACGGAGATGGGGGAACTAAATCGTGTCTTAGGTGGAGGAATTGTAGCTGGCTCACTAGTATTAATTGGCGGTGACCCTGGGATTGGGAAGTCTACATTATTACTGCAAGTTTCTGCATTGCTCTCCAATAGGGAGCATCGTGTGCTTTATATTTCTGGAGAGGAATCGATTCGTCAAACAAAATTACGAGCAGAACGTTTAGGAGTAGTTTCTCAAGAGCTTTATATCTATTCTGAAACGAATCTTGAATTTTTACATCAAACGATTGATGAGGTGCAGCCGAAATTTGTTATTGTCGATTCCATACAGACGGTCTTTCATCCAGAGGTGACAAGTGCACCAGGGAGTGTGTCGCAGGTGCGTGAATGTACAGCAGAGCTTATGCGCATAGCCAAAACAAAGGGCATTGCTATCTTTTTAGTGGGACATGTGACAAAGGAGGGGCAAATTGCAGGGCCGCGAATCTTGGAGCATATGGTGGATACAGTGCTGTATTTTGAAGGGGAAAGGCATCATAATCATCGTATTTTACGAAGTCAAAAAAACCGCTTTGGCTCGACCAATGAAATTGCTATATTTGAAATGCTGCAAGGTGGTTTAAAGGAAGTGCTCAACCCTTCTGAGCTATTTTTGCAGGAGCGTTCACAAGGCGCAGCGGGCTCTACGATTGTTGCCTCAATGGAAGGAACGCGACCAATCCTTGTTGAAATTCAATCTCTAGTAACACCTACAAGCTTTAACTATCCTAAGCGTATGGCAACAGGGGTAGACCAGAATCGAGTGCAGCTATTGATGGCAGTGCTTGAAAAGCGTATGGGGCTCATGCTACAAGCCCAAGATGCATATATTAAAGTTGCTGGCGGTGTGAAATTAGATGAGCCTGCTATTGATTTAGCTGTATTAACAAGCATTGTATCTAGCTTTAAGGATCAAGCAGTAAGAGCAACAGATTGTTTTATTGGTGAGGTAGGTTTGACAGGGGAGGTGCGCCGTGTTTCGCGTATTGAACAGCGTGTTATTGAAGCGGCGAAGCTTGGCTTTAAACGAGCCTTTATTCCAGCATCTAATATCGGTGGGTGGGATTTTCCACAGGGCATTGAAATTGTAGGCGTCGAAACGATAAAGGATGCTTTAAATATGTGCTTTAGGGAGCTATAAAGAAATTATGCATGTTGGATATTATTCTAACATGTATTTTCTTTCATTTTTGACCATAAAATCGGAAACTCCAGTAAAGAAATAAGCGTCCTAGAAAATAGTATTGTGAATCTACCTGAAATAGGGCTTGGCAAATTGCATAAAGGTATTTTAATTGTTTAAAAATAATGATAATTTGCTTAGCTTATAAAGGATTTTCTACAACAAACTATGTATAATCTTAAATAACAATAGGAGGTGACAGCTTATGAAAAAATTTGTGCAAATTGCCTTTTTACTGATTGGAGGAGCATTAGGCCTTGTTTTCTTACCGCCATTATACGAATTGCTTCATTTATCATCTAATCCTTGGCTAGATAATCCTTATGTATCAGTAGCATTAGGGGCACTTTTGTTATTTACATTATCATTTGCCTTTTCTGATTATTTCGTGAAGCTCATTGGCTGGATGGAAGAGGTACTATTTAAAGTGCCAATTGGAGATTTATTATTTGGGACACTAGGTTTAATCATTGGATTAATTGTAGCTTATTTTTTAGGCTTTGCTATAGACAGTATACAAATTCCTTTTATTACAGAAATAATACCGCTTATTTTATCATTTGTATTAGGGTATTTAGGCTTCCGCATAGGTTTTAGAAAAAGAGATGAATTGATACAGCTTTTTACATTACGTGGCGCTAATACAAAGAAAAAGGCTATTGAAGAGGCTGAAGTGCCAGAAGTGAAAGGCAGCTATAAACTGCTAGATACAAGCGTTATTATCGATGGTCGCATTGCAGATATTTCGGAAACAGGCTTTATTGAGGGTATTTTAGTTGTGCCTCAGTTTGTATTAACAGAGCTACAGCATATTGCGGATTCGTCTGATACATTAAAGCGCACAAGAGGTCGTCGTGGCTTAGATATTTTAAAAAAATTACAGGATGAACGTAAGACAAAGGTTGAAATTACAGATGAAGATTTTGAGGATGTACAAGAGGTAGATTTAAAGCTAGTACGACTGGCGAAAAAAATGGGCAATGATACACAAATCGTTACAAATGATTTTAACCTTAATAAAGTGTGCGAATTACATCATGTGAAGGTATTAAATATTAATGATTTAGCAAATGCTGTAAAGCCTGTAGTTATTCCTGGTGAGGATATGCAGGTTGTCGTTATTAAAGATGGAAAAGAGCACAATCAAGGCGTTGCTTATTTAGATGATGGAACGATGATTGTTGTGGAGGGTGGACGTAGCTATATTGGACAGGCAATTACAGTAACAGTAACAAGTGTGCTGCAAACATCAGCAGGTCGAATGATATTTGCGAAGCCAAAGGACGATTAGGATGTGAAGGTATGCAATATGAAGTAGTCTTACCTGCAGCTGGCAGCGGCAAGCGTATGGGAGCAGGACAAAATAAATTATTTTTAAAGCTTTTAGAGAAGCCAATTCTTATACACACGCTAGAGGTGTTTCAGCAGGACCCTTGTTGCACAGGTATTTGGTTAGCTGTGAAACCAGAGGAGCGTGCATATATTCAAGCAATGCTACAGCAATATAGTATTACAAAGGTTAAAGGCTTACCTGATGGAGGTGCGGAGCGACAGCATTCCGTGCATTCCTGTATGAAGGAGATGGAGCAGGTTGATATTGTGCTTGTCCATGATGCAGCACGCCCTTTTATTACACATAATATTATTGCCAATCTTGTTCAAAGCGCACACATATATGGTGCAGCTATCGCAGGTGTGCGAGCAAAGGATACAATGAAAAAGGTTCGAGATGGTGTGATTGAGGAAACTGTGGATCGTGATAGTTTATGGATGATTCAAACACCACAAGCTTTCCAATACGATTTAATTGTTGAGGCAGAGGATGTTGCTGAAAAGGTTGGCTTCCTTGGTACAGACGAAGCAATGCTTGTTGAACGACTAGGATATGCAGTGCATATTGTGGAAAGTAGCTATGAAAATGTCAAAATGACAACGCAAGAGGATTTACTTTTTGGAGAGGCTATTTTGCGTAAGCGTGCTTTGGAAGTAAACAAATAATAGGTGAAGAAAATCTCATTAGCAACATTGGCTAATGAGATTCAGACTGTAGACAAAAGCCATCGAGAGGTTCACTCTCGATGGCTTTTGTCATTTTTCTTCCTATTTCTTTTATAGATTTGGTTATATACAACCA